>JAEUNV010000617.1 GCA_016790385.1 Zoogloea sp. | reverse complement strand
GGCGGTGTCGGAGCACACTCCGTACAGGGACAGGGCGTGATCCCGCAGGACGAAGCCCCGTTGCTCCGCCACCTGCTGCTGGAGGCGTTCGATCTCCGGGTCGAAGAACTCCTCGACCCGGCCGCACATCACGCACACGAGGTGGTCATGGTGCTGGCCCTCGTTCAACTCATAGACGGCCTTGCCGGCATCGAAATGAAGACGGGACAGCAGCCCCGCCTGCTCGAACTGGGTGAGCACGCGGTAGATGGTGGCCAGCCCGATCTCTTCGCCGTCGGCGAGGAGGGTGCGATAGACGTCCTCCGCGCTGAGATGGCGCACACCGGTCTGCTGGAAGAGCCGGAGAACCCGGATGCGTGGCCAGGTCGCCTTGAGGCCGCTGGAGTGGATGTCGCTGGCGTTGTCGGATGCGGATCGGTTCATGGGAGGGTGATTTCCTGGGCTGGCAGGGTACCGAAGACTTAGTTAATGATAATGCTTATCACTAAGTTATTCCATCGCGGATGGAGAATTCCCGGCGGGACCGGTCCGGCCTTTGGGAATCGCAGTTGAGATTCACTCACAATCGCCACACCAAGCCTTGATCCCAAGGGAAAGTGATGCCAGCCTTGAAGCTTGAGCAATTTGGAGAAGCCCCATGAAAGGCGACAAGAAGATCATCGGTATCCTCAACAGCCTGCTCGCAGGCGAACTGACTGCGGTGGACCAGTACCTCATCCATGGCGAGATGTACTCGGACATGGGCTTCGGCCGCCTGGCCGAGAAGGCCCTGCACGAGTCCGAGCACGAACGGGAGCACGCCCGCGCCCTGATCCAGCGCATCCAGTTCCTGGAAGGCGTGGCGGTGGTGGACAAGCGCAATCCCATCCACGTGGGCAACGGGGTGCCGGCCATGCTCAAGTCTGATCTCGACCTGGAGTACCACGTTGTCGGCGAGTTGAAGAAGGCCATCGCTGCCTGCGAGAAGGCTGGCGACTACGTGTCCCGCGACATGCTGCTGGTCCAGCTCGAAGACACCGAGATGGACCATGCCTATTACCTCGAAAAGCAGCTGCGCCTCATCGACGCCGTTGGCCTACCCAACTATCTCCAGAGCCAGATGGGCTCCGGCGCCCCCCAGGCTTGAGGAGGACAGGCGATGAAAGGTGAGAAGAAGGTCATCAGCATGCTCAACAAGGTGCTGTTCAACGAGCTGACGGCGATCAACCAGTACTTCCTGCATGCCAGGATGTTCCGCAACTGGGGCTTCGAGCGGCTCAACGACTACAACTACAAGCAGTCCATCCGCGTCATGAAGGAAGCGGACGAGATCATCGAGCGGGTGCTCTTCCTGGAAGGTCTGCCCAACCTCCAGAACCTCGGCAAGCTGATGATCGGCGAGAACGTGGGTGAATGCCTGAAGTTCGACCTGGACTACGAACGCGATGTGCAACGCCCCCTGCTGGTGGAGGCGGTGGCCCTGGCGGAGAGCGAGTCCGATTTCGTCAGCCGCGACCTGCTCCAGGAACTGCTGGAAGCCTGCGAGGAAGCCATCGACTGGCTGGAAACCCAGTTGAGCCTGATCGATGTCGTGACCCTGCCGAACTACCTGCAATCGCAGATCGACGACTGACGCTCGAAGCGCCCATGCCGATGGGCGGCCCCGCCGACGCGGGGTCGCTGCGGCACGGCCGGCTTCAGTTCAACCACTGCTCCAGGAGGCTGTAGAGCTGGGGCACCGCCACTGGCTTGCGCAGCACGAGGTAGCCGTCCTGCTCGGCTTCCAGAAGCTCGGGTGAGGCGTGCTCGCCGCTGACCATCGCGCCGCTGGCGTCGGGGCAGCGCACAAAAAGGGCCTTCAGCACGTCCACGCCGCTTTCACCGGAGCGCAGGCGTTGGTCGCACAGGATGGCCTGGGGCTGAAACCCCCTGTCGAGATGTGCAAACGCCTCCATTGCCGACGCGGCGCAACGCACATCAATGCCCCAGGCCTGCATGAGGCTTTGCCAGGCCGACGAAACCTGCGGATCGTCATCGATGACCAGGCAGGTGCCGGAGAGCTGCCGATAGACCTGGGGCGGCCTGCCGGCCTCGATC
>JAEUNV010000233.1 GCA_016790385.1 Zoogloea sp. | reverse complement strand
CGTTAAACTACGCAGGGTGAAATGCGCCATTGAAAACTCATTGGAAGAAGATTGGGCCGATTATAGCCCAGCGATCCCTTCCCCTTCTCCGCAGCGCGAGTCTATTCCTGACGACTGTGCCGGTCTTCGGGTCGATCAGGCACTCGCTCGCCTGTTTCCCGAACATTCCCGCAGCCGGCTTCAGTCCTGGCTCAAGTCCGGGCGGATCCTCATCGACGGTGCCTCGCCGGATTCCAAGACCAAGGTGTGGGGCGGGGAGGTCGTGCTGGTCAGCCCGGAACCAACCGAGGCGATGCTTGCCGAGCGTGCGGAGGACATTCCGCTGAACATCCTCCACGAGGACGACACGCTGCTTATCATCGACAAGCCAGTGGGGCTCGTTGTCCACCCCGGTAGTGGCAACTGGTCGGGCACGCTGCTCAATGCGCTGCTGCATCACGGCGTTGGCTTTCGCGAGCTGCCCCGTGCAGGCATCGTGCATCGGCTCGACAAGGACACCAGTGGCCTGCTGGTGGTGGCCAAGACTCTTGAAGCCCAGACCGACCTTGTCCGTCAGCTCCAGGCGCGTAGCGTCAAGCGCCACTATCAGGCGCTGGTGCATGGTCACCCCGGCGAGCGTGGGGAGGTCAATGCCCCCATCGGCCGTCATCCCGTCCAGCGAACCCGCATGGCCGTGGTGCCGGGCGGCCGCGAGGCCCTGACCCGCTATCGGGTCATCGAGCGCTTTGCCCGCGCCTCCCTGGTCGAATGCGAACTGGCCACCGGCCGCACCCATCAGATCCGCGTGCACATGGCCCACATCGGCCACCCTCTGGTGGGCGATGCCACCTATGGCAAGGCGCGCAGCGCCGATCCGCGACTTGACGCTTTTCCCCGTCAGGCGCTGCATGCGTGGCAGCTTGGCCTTGTTCATCCCCGCACGGGGGCGCCCTGTCGATGGGAAACCCCATTACCCGAAGATTTTGAAGACCTGCTGACTCTCTTGCGCAGTGCTACCACCCCATGAACAACATCTGGATCGAACCCGACTGGCCTGCACCGGCCCGCGTCAAAGCCCTGTCCACCACGCGAACCGGAGGCGTGGGCAAGGCGCCCTATGCCTCGCTCAATCTCGGCACCCACGTGGGCGACGATCCGGCCCAGGTGGCCGACAATCGCGGCATCGTGCGACAGCATCTGCCCGGCGAACCGCGCTGGCTCAATCAGGTTCACGGAACCGTGGTGGTGGACGCGGCTGCCGGGGTGGGCGTACCCGACGCCGACGCCGCCTTCAGCCGTGAGGCAGGATGCGTCTGTGCGGTCATGACTGCCGACTGTCTGCCTGTTCTCCTGTGCGATCAGGCCGGCACTGTCGTTGCTGCCGCTCACGCCGGCTGGCGCGGGCTGTGCGATGGCGTGCTGGAGGCGGCAGTGGTTGCCATGGGCGTTCCGCCCGGCCAATTGATCGCCTGGCTGGGCCCGGCCATCGGCCCCGACGCCTTTGAGGTCGGTGGTGAAGTCAGGGCCTCGTTCATGGGAAAGGATCCGGCTGCCGCCGCGGCCTTTCGGCCATCCGCCAATCAACACAAATGGCTGGCCGACATCTTTCTGCTCGCCCGCCAGCGTCTGGCGCGCGCCGGCGTGACGCGCATCCATGGCGGTAATGCATGTACCGTGAGCGATCCGTCGCGCTTCTTCTCCTATCGTCGCGACGGCGTCACCGGCCGCATGGCTACCCTCGTGTGGCTTACCTGAGCGGCAGCGTCCGTCACTGACGCTATATACTGCGCGGCCTTTTTTGATCAGCGGATGACCATGACCCCCCTTGCCTGGATTGTAGTGATGAGTCTTGCCGGGGGGGTGCTCAGCGTGCTGGTGGCGGCCGCCTTGTCCTGGGCCGCCCGCCCGACATGGGTGCCCACCCTCATCAGCTATGCCATCGGCGCCCTGCTTGGCGCAGCCTTTCTGGAGGTTCTACCCCACGCCATCGAGGCCGCCGAAAGCCCCGAGCGTGCCGCCATGAATATCCTGGCGGGCATCCTGATCTTTTTTGTCCTGGAAAAGCTGGTTCTATGGCGTCACTGTCACGACGAGGGATGCCATGGGCACGGACACGATCACGCCGGTCATGCTCACGCTCCGGCCCAAGGGCACGATCACGGGCGCAGCGGCCTGCTGATCCTGATTGGCGACACTTTTCACAATTTCGTGGATGGGGTACTGATCGCCGCGGCCTTTGTGGAGAGCACTCCGCTGGGTATCGTCACCGCAATGGCCATCATTGCCCACGAGATCCCCCAGGAGGCGGGTGACTTCCTGATCCTCATGCACTCCGGGTACAGCCGGGGAAGGGCTCTCGCCTTCAACCTCCTGTCGAGCCTCGCGACCTTGGTGGGGGGTATCCTGGCCTACTTCGCCCTGTCGCACATGCAGTCGCTGGTGCCGGTATTTCTCGCCCTCGCTGCCGCGAGTATGATCTATGTCGCCGTGGCCGATCTCATTCCAGGCTTGCATAAACGGACTGAATTGCGTGCCACCGCCCAACAGGTATTATTGATCGCCGCCGGCATCGCCTCCATCGTCCTGGCCCACCCCCTCGCGGAGCGAGCGCTGGGCTGAGCGACGGCGGCGGGCCGGAGTGCCAAAAAGCCATAAGAACAGGGAGAGCGGCGCCAAGCCATACAACAAGAAAGTCAGAATCCCGCCGATCACGGTCGTTTCGGCTGCCGTGGCGAGCAGGGCGACATAAATCCAAGCGATAGCAACGATATACATCCCCGGATTCTACAAGGCCGCAGGGCGGGCCGGGGGCAGGTGTCGGTCGGATTCGCCCGCACCGCATCGTCGTGCAAAGGCACACAACAAGGAGAGGTGGATGTCTGTTACACCGGAGCAGTCTGCAGAGGCACTACAGGGCATGTTCAAGTTCGGCCAGTCGCTGGCCGAGGGCTTTTTCGATTTCCTCGGCAAGCAGAATGCCGCGCTCCAGCAGGTTGCGCCTGCCTCCGCGCCGCAGATTCCACTGCCCGAAACGCAGGAACTCGCCCGGCTCCA
>JAEUNV010000540.1 GCA_016790385.1 Zoogloea sp. | reverse complement strand
GCGACCGCCTGCACGCAAATGACCCGGTCCGTGACCCTTGCTCATCCACCACACCGCGGGATACGTTATCTTGAAAGAGCGAGCGATCCCTGATATTGACGGGGCTTGATTTTTGTCGGGGGCGGACAAATGCTGGAAAATCACCTGACGGCGCTTGAACTATTACAGTCACGGGATCTGGATGAAACCCGGGAAATGGTCGCGGGCATATTCTGTGATCATCGTCTGAGCCTCACCGACCGGCGTGCCGAATTGAATTACCGGCACCGCTATCTGCGCACGCCGGCCATGAGCTTCAGCGTCATGAGTTACGGCGCGGAGGTCTCCGTGGCGCCCCAGGAGCTGGATTCCTTCTTTCTGGTGCAATTGCCGCTGAAAGGCGAGGATCGAATTGAATCGGGAAAGGAAACCCGATTCAGCCGGCCGGGAAGCGGCACGATCCACTCTCCAGGCCAGGCTTTCTCCATGAACTGGAGCGCGGACTGCGCAAAGCTGGCGGTACGCATTGAACGGGACGCCATTGAACGCCATGCGGCGAGCCTGCTCGGAAGGCCGCTGCGACAACCCCTTTCCTTCGCCACATCCCTGGACACCCGCCGTCGCGGCGGCCTGGCGTGGGAAAAGACCGTCCGCCAGCTTCTGCGCAGTGTCCAGCAGAACCCGGATCTGGTCGCCCATCCGCTGATGCGGGCGCAGTTCGAACAACTGATCATGTCCGGTCTGCTGGTCTGGCAGGGTAATTCCCTCAGTGACAGCCTCGGCCGACCCGAAACGGAAGTGCTGCCCCGCCACCTCAAGGTGGCCGAGGATTACATGCGCGCCCACCTGGATTCCGCCATCACCAATGAGCAGCTTGCCGAGCTGACGGGAATCAGCCTTCGCACCCTTTTCAACAGCTTCCGGAAGTTTCGCGGCGTGAGCCCCATGCGCTATCTCCGCGAACTGCGCATGGACAAGGCACGCGAGGAATTGCTGGATACGGGAAAGCTCCGCAATGTCACCACCGTGGCAACCCGCTGGGGTTTCTTTGAATTGGGACGCTTTGCCGCGGAATACCGAAAACGCTATGGCGAGTCGCCCAGCGATACATTGCGGCGCCTTCCATGAATTGATTCTTGAATTGCAGCAAGATTACGCCCGTTCAATTGGTATGTGCACTCGCTGCACAGGGGCTGCAAGAATCGCATAGCCGACATATTGCGCTTGGCCGAAATTGGCATTGCCCGCAGCGACGGGCTCCCAACACATTTCGGACGCGGAGCACACAATCATGCGCAATATCACAATCGTCGGCGCCGGTCAGGCCGGCCTCCAGCTCGGTATTGGACTTCTGGATAAAGGCTATTCGGTAACAGCCATCTCCAATCGTACCGGAGAGGAAATCGCGAACGGCAAGGTTCTTTCCAGTCAATCCATGTACGACATGGCCCTCAGCCATGAACGGGAATTGGGCATCGCCTTCTGGGACGAGAAATGCCCGCCCATCGAGGGCATTCATGTGCGCGCCGGCGACGCGCAGGCGGGCGCCCAGCTGGACTTCCGCTCGCGCATGTCGGCAAACGGACAATCGGTCGATCAACGGGTGAAGATGCCCCGCTGGATGGACGAATTCCAGCGCCGGGGGGGCAATCTGGTGATCGGCGAAGTGGACATGGCCGAACTGGAGCGCCTGGCTGCAACTTCCGACCTGGTGCTGGTGGCCACCGGCAAGGGCGATCTGGGCAAGCTGTTCGAACGGGACGCCGCCCGCTGCACCTTCGACCGTCCGCAACGGGCCATTGCACTCACCTACGTTCATGGCATGGTGCCGCGGGACGACTTCACGGCCCTCAACATCAACATCAATCCGGGCGTCGGCGAGCTGGTGCACTTCCCCGCGCTGACCCATAGCGGCCCCTGCGACATCATCAACATCGAGAGCGTGCCCGGCGGCCCCATGGACCGCTGGGATGCGGTGAAGACCCCCGCCGATCACCTGGCCCTGACCAAAGCCCTGATTGCCGAGTTCTTCCCGTGGGAAGCGCCGCGCTTCGCCAACATCCGCCTGACCGACGACAATGGCATCCTCTTCGGCCGGGTGACACCCACCGTGCGTAAGTCCATTGGCGTGCTGCCCTCGGGCAGGACGGTGCTGGGCATGGGTGACATCCTGGTGCTCAACGACCCGATGACCGGACAGGGCTCGAACAACGCCGCCAAGGGCGCCAGCCTCTACCTGGAGGCCATCGTGGCCCGGGGCAACGGAGCCTTCGATCGCCCATGGATGGAAGCCCTGGCGGAAGGCTACTGGGACTACGCCCAATGGTCGGCACGCTTCACCAACAGCATGCTGGTGCCGCCACCGCCCCACGTGATGGAGTTCCTGGGCACCTGCTGCCAAAACAGCGGGCTGGCGCACCAGTTCGCCGACGCGTTCAACGACCCCAAGAGCCTGTCCACCTGGTTCTACGACCCGGACGCCATGGGCCGCCTGCTTGCGGAGACGGCCGCCGTCGCCTGAGCGCTGCCGGCATCCCCCCACCGACTGGCCCATCGATAAACAGAAACCGGAGCCCATCATGCCCGCTACCCCGACACGATTTGATACCTGCCCTTCATGTCTGAGCGCATCCGTGGCCCTGGCCGCGCTGTGCGCATTTTCGCCGGCCCACGCCACCAACGGCCCCATGCCCCACGGCTATGGAGTCAAGGCCATGGGCATGGGCGGCGCGTCCATCGCCCTGCCCCAGGACGCCATTGCCGCCGCCAACAACCCGGCCGGCATGGCCTTCGTTGGTGACCGATTCGACCTGGGGCTGTCCGTGGTCATCGTCGACCCCAAATCCAGCTTTGGCGGCACCGAGTTCAAGGGCGACGGCGTCAAGGCCATTCCCGTTCCCGACCTGGGCTACAACCGCGTCATAGATGACCGTCAGTCCATCGGCATCTCGGTCTATGGCAACGGCGTGAGCACGGTGTACGACGTGCCCCTGCTGGGCGGGCGCGACAAGGACAGCGCCAAGCTGACCCAGATCATCGCTTCGCCCACCTACGCCCTCAAGCTCGGCCCCGGCAGCGCCATCGGCGTGTCGGCAGACTTCGCCTACCAGCGCTTCAAGGTGGACGGCGTGCCCGACGCGCTGGGTGTCGAAAGCCCTGGCACAGCCTCTTCAACGGGCGTGGGTTTCAAGCTCGGCTGGACGGGCCAGGTATCCGAGCAGCTTACGCTGGGGGCCATGTACTCGGCCCGGGTGCGGATGGGGAAGCTCCGGGCCTATCGCAACCTGCTGGCCAACGGGGGTGAATTCGACATTCCCGAGCGCTACGGGGTGGGCCTGGCCTGGCGCCCCATCTCGTCGCTGGTTGTGGCTGCCGACCTGATGCGGGTGAACTGGGGCGATCTCGACTCCTTCGCCAACGCCCTCACGGCACCCGAGCCCGGCTTCGGCTGGCGCAGCCAGAC
>JAEUNV010000518.1 GCA_016790385.1 Zoogloea sp. | reverse complement strand
TTGCCTTCCGGGCAGGCCAGCAACGCTCCGCCGGTGGCGGGTGCCTCGCACGGGAAGACCGCCATGTGCATGCCCTCCATCACCTCGGGTTTGAGCTCGACGGCAAAGGTGGCTTCGTAAAAGCGGCGGGCCCGATCCAGATCGCGAACGGGAATTTCGAACCAGTTGATCAAGCGCTGCATGACTGACTCCTTCAGATAGTGGATGGAGTGGTCAGTCTGCCCCCTGCCTCCTGACAACCTCCCGTCAGGAGGGCCGGCCTTGGGACGCACCGGCAGCGCTGTCCTGACAGCCTTGTGTCAGGAGCCCTCCCATGCGCCGAGCCGACCGCCTGTTCCAGATCGTCCTTCTCCTCGACCGGGGGCGGGCCGTCACCGCTCGCGAACTGGCCGAGGCCCTTCAGGTGTCCGAGCGCACCGTGTATCGCGACGTGGCCGACCTGTCCCGTTCGGGCGTGCCGATCAAGGGCGAAGCCGGGGTGGGCTATCTGATGCGTCCGGGCTATCGCCTGCCGCCGCTGATGTTCGATGCCGAGGAGCTGGCGGCCCTCGCCCTGGGCAGCCGGATGGTGCGCGGCTGGGCCGACCCGGCCCTTGGCCGTGCCGCCGAACGCGCCCTGCTGCGCATTGAATCCGTCCTGCCCAGGCGCCTGCGCCACGACCCCGCCCGGGACGCCCTGCTGGTACCCGACTTCCATGTACCCGACGCCATGCGCGCCCCCATGAGCACCCTGCGCCAATGCATCTCCGGTCAGCGCCGCCTGCGCATCGCCTATGCCCGTGCCGACGGGGTCTCCAGTGAGCGGACGATCCAGCCGGTCGGGCTGGTGTTCTGGGGCGAAACCTGGACCCTCGGCGCCTGGTGCGAACTCCGTGGCGACTTTCGCAGCTTCCGGCTGGACCGCATCGCCAGCCTCACGCCCCTTGACCAGCACTTCGACGGCACCGGCATGCTGGCCCGCTACCTGCAAGCCGTCCAGAGCAACAAGGGCACCTGCCAAGCAGCAGAACCGCCCCCTCTCGCGCAGGGGGAGGACATCAACACCCGGGCCATGCCAGAATCCACGCCCCCCAACCCGCCCGACGCGTCTCCATGAGCCCTGCCGACAGCAATCCCTGCCTCGACTGCGGCGCCTGCTGCGCCACTTTCCGCGTGTCTTTCTACTGGTCCGAGGCCGAGGCCCTCGGGCTGCCGACGGAGCTCACCGAGCAGGTCAATGCCTGGTTCGCCTGCATGCGCGGCACCCAGGGCACGCAACCCCACTGCGCCGCGCTGGTGGGCACCGTGGGCCGGGCGGTGAGCTGCCAGGTCTACGACCGGCGCCCCTCCCCCTGCCGGGAGGTGGAAGCGGGCGACGAACAATGCCTCAAGGCCCGGGCACGCCATGGTTTGCCCGATATTTTTTGAGAATGACTTTCATTTGCAAACAACAACAAGTCTCGATACTATCGGCCGGGTCTTCTCCATTCAGGCTCCGACCCAACCATGACCAAGCTGAAAACCCTCGCCGCCCTGCTGGCAGCCAGCGCCGCCCTGGCCAACACCGCGCTCGCCGCCGACACCGAACTCAACCTCTACACCGCCCGCCACTACCAGACCGACGAAGCCCTGTATTCCAACTTCACCGCCCGCACCGGCATCAAGATCAACCGCATTGAAGGCAAGGAGGAGGAACTCCTCGAACGCATCCGCAACGAAGGAGCCAACAGCCCGGCGGATGTGTTCATCACCGTGGACGCCGCCCGTCTGGCCGCCGCCGACCAGTACGGCATCTTTGCCACCGTGGACTCCCCGACGCTCAAATCGGTCATTCCCGCCCATCTGCACACCGACCGCTGGTTCGCCTTTTCCACCCGCGCCCGGGTCATCGTTTACAACAAGCTCGATGTGAAACCCGACCAGGTGCGCAACTATGAAGACCTCGCCAAGCCCGAACTCAAGGGCAAGGTGTGCACCCGCTCGGGCAGCCACGCCTACAACATGTCCCTGGGCTCGGCCCTGATCCAGCACATCGGCGCCGCCAAGACCGAAGAATGGGCCCGAGGCCTGGTGGCCAACTTTGCCCGCGCGCCCAAGGGCGGCGACACCGACCAGATCAAGGCGGTCGCCGCGGGCGAATGCGGCGTGGCGCTGGTCAATTCCTACTATCTGGCGCGCATGTTCAAGTCCACCAAACCCGAAGATCAAAAGGTTGTGGATCGCATCGGCATCGTGTGGCCCAACCAGTCCAGCTTCGGCACCCACATCAACATCTCCGGTGGCGGCATGCTCAAGACCGCGCCGCACAAGGAAGCCGCCGTCAAGTTCCTGGAATACCTGGCCTCGCCCGAAGCCCAGGATTACTTCGCCAATGGCAACAACGAGTGGCCGGTGGTGGTCGGCGTGAAGATCTCCAACCGGGGGCTCGAAGCCATGGGCAAGTTCAAGGCCGACACCCTGCCCGTGGGCAAACTTGCCGACACCGTGATCGACGCCCAGAAGATCTACGACCGCGCCGGCTTCCGCTGAGCCGTCTCAGCTCGCAGGCAGGAGCCAAAGGCCGGGGTTTCCGGCCTTTGGCATTCATGCCGCAGCGCAGCGTTTTTATTGACAATCATTCTCATTATCGTTACAGTTGCAACAAGATCTTACGGGCAAGCCAGCCATCTGCTAGCCAAGCCAGCCAGCCTCAGGTCGTGAAACCCCAACGATTTCATTACGAGAGGCTTTGCCATGGCTAACAAGAAATCCCGCCGCGTCGCGGTCCGTCACCGAACCCCCGCCTCCACTGCCGCGCCGGCGCCCGACAAGATCGTCCTTCCCCTTGGCGCCATGATGTTCGCCGCTTCCGTGGGCGCTTTCGCCCAAACCCCGACCGCCCAGGGCGAGGAGAAAACCCTCAAACCGGTGGTCGTCAAAGCCGACGCGGAGCGCGAACAGGAGGGCAAGGACACCCTGCGCACCACCACCACCCGCATCGGCAAGGGCAAACAGGCACTCCGCGACATTCCCCAGTCGGTCACCGTCGTCACCGAGAAGCTCATGGACGACCGCAAGATCGACACCGTCAAGGAAGCCCTCAAGATGACCTCGGGCATCACCTTCCTGGCGGCCGAGGGCGGCGAGGAAGACGTCCGCCTGCGCGGCTTCCCCCTCAACTCCACGGGTGACCTGTTCATCGACGGCATGCGCGACCCCGCCTTCTACGACCGGGACACCTTCAACATGGATCGCATCGAAGTGCTGCGGGGCTCCGCTTCCATGCTCTTCGGCCGTGGCTCCACCGGTGGCGCGGTCAACCAGGTGAACAAGCAGGCCCGTCTGCTCGACGAAACCCAGATTGACCTGACCCTGGGCAGCCACCAGTACCGCCGTGCGGTGGCCGACATCAACGTCAAGACTGGCGAAGACGCCGCCCTGCGCATCAACGCCATGCGCACCCTGGCCGACAACAACGGCGCCGGCTCCAGCCTGGACAAATATGGCTTCGCAGTCGACTACCGATGGGGTATCGGCACCCGCGACGAGTTCGAGGTGGGTTATTTCTACCTCAACAACAGCAACGGCATGAACTATGGCCTGCCGTGGGTTCGCCCCAATTCAAGCTCGCCGGTGAGCGCAACTACCATGCTGCCGGCCGACCCCAAGAGTTACTGGGGCATGGCCAGCGACTACAACAAGGGCACCGCCGGCTACGCCACTTTCATGCACACCCACCGCTTCTCAGCGGACACCGAACTGGTGACCAAAGTGCGCAAGGGCGACTTCGAACGGGATCAGCGGGCCGGCACCGTGCGCTTTGCACCCGCCACCCTGCAACCGGGCGGGCAGGCCGTCACCCTGGCCACCCTCAATCCGAACACGGTGATCAACCGTGGCACCAATCTAAAGGTGCAGAGCATGGAGAACCTGTTTGCCCAGAGCGACCTGTCGTCCAAGTTTGAAGCACTGGGTTTCAAGCACGAAGTACTCACCGGGGTGGATTTTGCGTGGGAGAAGAAGATCGTTCGCGGCGCCCTCAGCGCGGCCCAGGGTGGCGTCAGCCTGACAAAGCCGACCACCACCTACGGCAATACTGACGACGGGGCGTGGATCGACGAGAGCCTGCGCACGCTGCGCAAAACCAGCGAGTTCGAAGCCGTCTCGGGCGGTATTTACGCTCAGGATCTGATCAAAATCGCCGACCACTGGAAGCTTCTCGGCGGACTGCGCTATGACGCCATGTCGGGCAAGTACGATGTCTTTGGCCTGAGCAACACCAACGTCGCGTCCTTTAGCAACTACGAGCAGGCCATCTACAAATGGAGTCAGCGTTACGGCGTGATGTATCAACCCTCCGACCGTCACTCCTTCCACCTCTCCTACGCCACCTCGTTCAACACCTCGGGCGACACCTACTCCTACAGCGCCGCCACCGTGGATACCCCGCCGGAGAAGAGCATGAACCTGGAGCTTGGAGCCAAGATCGACTCGGCCGACCGGCGCATGTCCACCCGCTTGGCCTTGTTCCGGGGCGTCAAGCTCAACGAGCGCAACACCGACCCCCTGATCCCTGTCGCGGTGCTTTCGGGCAAGCGTCACGCCACCGGCTTCGAAACCGACGTAATCGGCAAGATCACCCCGCGCTGGGAAATCTATGGCTCCTACACCTGGATCTGGGATGCCGAGATCGACAAGGGCGCGGAAGGCGCCGAAGGCCAGGGACGTCGTCCGTCCCTGATCCCGAAACACCAGGGCACACTGTGGAGCTCCTATCAGGTCACCGAGAAGCTGCGCATCGGCGCGGGTGCCAACGGACGCACCAAGATGACGCCCAACCGTAACCCGGGCTGGTACTCCGACGGCTACGTAACCTACGACGCCATGGCCGAATACGAGGTCCTTCCCGAACGCCTGACCCTGAAGGCCAACCTGATCAACCTAAGTAACAAGCTTTACGCGGACTCCCTGTATTCCGGCCATTACATCCCCGGTTTCGGCCGGACCTACTACCTCACCGCCAGCATCAAGTTCTGATGCACGGCGGCGGATAAGGGTTCGAAGGAAAGGGGATGCAACAGCCGGAGCATCCCCTTTCCCGCACTTGCCGGCTTAGCCCCTCCGCACCCGACCATGCTCATCCACATCCCTGAACTGCTGACCGCCGAGGAAGTCCGCCAGGCCCGCCAGGCGCTCATCGACGCCCCCTGGGCGGATGGCCGCGACAGTGCCGGCCCCCAGGCGGCCACGGTCAAGAACAACGAACAACTGCCCCACGACTGCGCCCCGGCAACGCTGATCCGCCAGCTGGTGCTGCGCGCCCTGGACCGACACCCGCTCTTCCTCACCGCCGCCCTGCCCAAGAAGATCTTCACCCCCCGGGTGAATCGCTACGGCGGCGACACGCCGTACTACGGCAGCCACGTGGACAACGCCATCCGCTTTCGCGCCGACACGGGCGAGCGGGTGCGCACCGATGTGTCATGCACCGTCTTCCTGGCCGACCCGGATGAATACGAAGGCGGCGAACTGCGGGTCCAGGACACTTACTGCGCCCGCGGCGTCAAGCTCCCCGCCGGCGACGCCGTGCTCTATCCGGGCACCAGCGTTCACGAAGTCACGCCCGTAACCCGCGGCCACCGCCTCGCCTGTTTCTTCTGGGTTGAAAGCATGGTGCGCAGTGACGAGCAGCGCCGCCTGCTCTTCGACCTGGACATGGCCATCATGCGCCTGCGTGAAAAACACGGTGAAACCGCCGAAGCGGTGGACCTCACCGGTACGTATCACAACCTGCTGCGCATGTGGGCCGACACCTGAAGCCATGAACACCCGGACCACCCTGCCCGAGGGCGTGATCTCCCTGCCCGATCACGAAGCCCACGCCCGCGGCGTGCTGGATGCCAACGCCTGGGCCTACTTTGCCGGCGGCGCGGCCGACGAACACACCCTCACCGCCAACTCCGCCGCGTGGCAGCGTCTGCGCCTTCATCCGCGCGTCCTGCGCCCGATGGCGGGCGGAAATACCCGGGTGACGCTCTTGGGGCGCAGCCTTGCCCACCCCATCCTGCTCGCCCCGGTGGCCTATCAGCGCATGGCCCACGCCGACGGCGAGATCGGCACCGCCCTGGCCGCTTCGGCCCAGGAAGCGGGGCTGATACTCAGCACCCAGGCCAGTACCCCCCTCGAAGCCGTGGCCGATGCCATCCGCCATGACCCGGGCCGCGGCCCCCTGTGGTTCCAGCTTTACCTGCAACACGACCGCGGTTTCAATCTCGAACTGATCCGGCGGGCCGAGGCGGCCGGCTATGAAGCCCTGGTGCTCACGGTTGATGCCCCCTGCAACGGCGCCCGCGACCGGGAGCGCCGGGCCGGTTTCCGCCTGCCCTCCGGCATCAGCGCCATCAACCTTTCCCGGCTTGCGCCGCGCCCGGACCCCGCGCGGCACCCTCACCAGAGCGCCCTGTTTGATGGCCTGCTGCAACACGCGCCCACCTGGGACGACATCGCCTGGCTGCGCGCCAGCACTTCCCTTCCCCTCATCCTCAAGGGTGTGCTGCACCCGGACGACGCCCGCGAAGCCGCCCGCCTTGCGGTGGGCGGACTGATCGTCTCCAACCACGGGGGGCGCACCCTCGACACCCTGCCCCCCACCGCCGAGGTGCTGCCGGAGATCGTCGAAGCCCTGGGCGGCA
>JAEUNV010000507.1 GCA_016790385.1 Zoogloea sp. | reverse complement strand
GAGGTGAGGACCATGGTCACGCCTTCGCCCTTGAGCTCGCGCAGGATTCGGTAGAAGTCGCGGATGGCGCCGGGGTCGAGGCCGGTGGTGGGCTCGTCGAGAAACAGCAGGCGCGGCGTGCCGAGCAGGGCCTGGGCAAAGCCGAGGCGCTGGCGCATGCCCTTCGAGTACTCGCGCACGCGCCGCCCGGCGGCGGCCGTGAGCCCCACCTTGTCGAGCAGGGCGGCGCATTCGCGGCGCGGCACGGCCTTGAGGTCGGCAAAGAAATACAGGGTCTCGAGCCCGGTGAGGTTGTCGTAGAGGACAACGTTTTCCGGCAGGTAGCCGATCTTGCGCCGGGTTTCGCGAAAGCGCGGGCCGGTGATGGGCTCGCCGTCCAGGTGGATGTGGCCGGAGGTGAGGGGAATCAGGCCGAGCATCATCTTGAACAGGGTGCTCTTGCCGGCGCCGTTGTGGCCGATCAGGCCGAAGAGTTCGCCCGGAGCGATGGACAGGTCGACACCTTTGACGGCCTGGATGGTGCCGAAATCCTTGGTCACCCCGCGGGCTTCAACGATAGTGCTTGCCAAGCCAGTTTCTCCAGTCGGAATGTTGGGGGCGCATGCGCGGCTTGGGGTCCACGATGCTGGGCGCGCGCAGCAGGGGAAACTGCTGAGCGATGAGGCGCAGGGTCTGGATGGCCGGGCTGGCCATCAGCAGTTTGACCATGGGGTGGCGCCAGGAGAGGCGGTCCACCATGTCGTTGGCCTCGTAGGTCACATCGCCGTGGCCGTCGCCGTTGCGGTCCCAGCCCACGTAGTTGCTCCAGTGGTTGCCGCTCTCGGCGCCCCATTTTTCGTCTTTCGAGGCTACGTACTTCACCTGCTCGCGGTTGGCGATGAAGTCGTTCTTCTCGACCACGTTGCGCACCGAGCCGGCCCACAGGTGCACGCCTACCTGGTTGTCCACCACCAGATTGCCCCGCAGGGTGTTGTATTCGGCGTCGTAGATGAAGAAGCCCCGGGCGTTGCCGGCAACGATGTTGTTCTCCACCACGGCGTCCTGGATGGTGCGCAGCATGATGCCGTGGTCGGAGTTGCCCCAGGCCCGGTTGTTGCGCACTACCTGGTCGCGCACTTCCATCAGGGCCAGCCCGCCGCGGTTGTAGTAGGTGTCGTTGTCCTCCCACAGGTTGTGGTAGGAGTTCATGTAGTGGGTGCCGTAGCGGCTGTGGTGCATGCGGTTGCCGCGGAAGATGGCGTTGTGGGAGACGTCCACATAGATGGCATCGCGCACAAAACTGATGTTGTTGCGCAGGATGCGGGCGCCGGTGGTGTTGTAAAGCTGGATGCCGTTGCCCCGTTGGGATGAATCCCGATCCCGCTTGCCGGTGATCAGGTTGTCCTCGATCACCACGTCCTTCGCCTTCTCGATCCACAGGCCGAAGAGGGTGTAGCTGAAGTCGCAACGGCTCACCCGCGCCCGGTGGCTGCCCGGCTGGATGTAGATGCCGGCGTTCTGTTCGCCCAGGTCGGCGCCCGAGTCGGCAACGATGAAACCTTCGACGCTCACGTCTTCGGCGGCTATCCGGATGGTGTCGCCCTTGCCGCGCCCGTCGACGGTGGGGCGGCCCTGGCCGATAAGGCTGAGGGGCTTGTCGATGCGCAGGTTTTCGGCGTAGTGACCCCGGGCAACGCGGACGGTATCGCCCGGGGCGGCCCGGGTTAGCGCTGCCTGGATCGATTCGCCGGGCTGAACCTGCCAGTCGGCCCCGATCGCGCTCCCGGCCAGGCTGACCAGCAGCATGGCCACACACCCGGCGGCAGGGCCGCGGCGGGCTGGGCGAAGAGGGGAGGCGGCCAGGGGCATTGCGCGTGTGGAGAATCAGGACGATGGCAGTGTGCGGCGAAACGTCGCATCCAGCCTTGATTTATGTGAAGCCGGGGGAGTGCGGCGTGCTCAGCCGACGGCGACCCGGCTATGCGTGTCGGAATTTTCCTACGCGGGCGCCGCGAATTTCCGACGCAATCTGCGGTTGCTGCCGACAGACTTTAAGCGGTGTGGGTGCAATTATTCAGTCAACGAGTGGCTCTTGGTGCTTGATCGATAGCCTCACAGAAGGTGGGCAAGCACGCAGGGCATCCACTGCATACGCGACCAGTCCCGCGCAATGCAGTCAGCGATGGTTGATCGGGTGGAGGAGACAACGATGCACACCGCTCACAACTCGTATTTCAGGTGTCTTGAAATGGGGCGGGAAGCCCCCTTGGTACTTGATAAGGGGGCCGGACAGGACGAATCCGGCTATTACGTTGTCGTGCCGAAGCGAATGCGCCATGCCGCTCGCGCCAACGCCGATCCGCACGCAACAAGCACTTTCGGACCCTATCGCAGCCTGCATGAGGCCCGCTTTATCCAGATCAGCGCCCTTGCACTGGGTCTGCTTGATCTGAATGCCGTTTCCTGAGGGCACGGTTGTGCCTTTTTCTCATCCTGAAGCCCGAGACCGATACCATGAACTCAATGACCACCATGCAGAAATATGCTGAGGTTGCTTCCATCAACGGGAATACCTTGAAGTCGATGTACGACCTCACCCTTACGGCCAGCGAGGCTGTTTTTTCTCTTAATACCGGGTTTGCGCGGTCTGTGGCCGAATGCGTCGCAGCGCCGGCAGGGAGCCTGGATGTCACAGCACAGATTGGGCTACAGGCAGCGCAGCTTGAACGCACCAGCGTCTATTTGCGCGACCTCTGCGATATCGTCACGCGAACCCAGACCGAGGTTTTCAAAGTTGGGACCTTGGGTGCCGAGGAAGCAGCCAAGCTGGCAAAGGCCGAACTGGATGAGCTGATTTCGGCTTGGCCGGTGGCCAACCTCAAATTTCTCGATGTGCGTGGCCTCGTTGCAAGATGAATTACCGGTCGACTTCTCGGAATCAGCATTCAGGGAGGTGGCCGCGGGAGGCGGCTGAAGACTATGCCGGTGACGGAGCCGTTCGAGTTTGTTGGTGGCGACAAACACGCTGAAGACCCCCATGGTTACTTTTCCAGGAGGCAGCACAGCCTGTCGCTGAAGCAGCATCTCCTGACGATGGTGATGCTGCCATTGCCTTTCGTGATGGTGACGGGGCTAATCGGTTTCGTGGCCCCGGAAGGTCAGATGTCCGTGCTCCTCGTGCTGATGCTGGCTGGATTTGCCTTCGGCATCTGGCGGGCGCTGAGCCTGACCCGTTCGCTGGAAGCGCCTCTTGAAGGATTGGCCCGGACGGTTCAGCGTCTGGCTGCGGGAGACACGGAGGCCAGGGTGCCCGTCGATGCAGGCTGCCGCGAACTCCAGGTCCTGCAGGGCGGCATCAACGAACTCGCCGGGGCGATGGGTGATGCGCACCGCATGATGCAGGCAAAGATCGAGGAGAGCACCTGCCACCTTGCCTTTGAGGCCCTGCATGATCCCTTGACCGGGCTTTACAACCGGCGTGCCTTCGTGCGGGCTCTGGACGAGGTTCTCGCCGTGCCCCGGTGCGGTTTCGATCAGATAGCCCTGTGCTTCATCGACCTGGATCATTTCAAGCTCATCAACGATGTGGCCGGCCATGCCGCCGGAGATGCCCTGCTGTGCCAGGTTGCCGGCTTGATCCAGATGCGCACACGGGCGCAGGATATGGTCTGCCGTCTGGGGGGCGATGAGTTCGTGCTCATCCTGCGCGGCTGCTCCGGCGATGACGCCAGGCGAATTGCCGAGGGTTTGTGCGAGGCGATCGCCACCCTGCGGTTTGAATGGGATGGGGTGGCCTTTGCGGTCAGCGGCAGCTTTGGCCTGACTCATGTCAGCGATGCGGTAAGTGGCGCGAGCGCCCTGCTCGGGGCTGCCGACGCCGCATGTTATGCCGCCAAGCAAAAGGGGCGAAACCAGGTGGTGGAACATAGCAGCGCGAGGTCTGCCTGAGTTGGACGGGCTGCGGTCGTGTCAAGTCCAGGAGGTTGGTAATGCGCAGCAAGGATGCAGGCCAGGAGGCGGGACCGCCGTCCGCTGCCGGGGGTGAGTTGCAGACCTGGCTGGAGAAGATTGCGGCCACTGTGCCAGGGGTAATCTGCTCTTTCAGGCTGCGACCGGATGGCGCCATCAGCATGCCATTTGCGACGGCGGCGCTGGATGCCATTTATGGATTGAGTCCGGAACAGGTGCAGGACGATGCGACGCCCATCCTGTCCCGCATGCACCCGGGTGATGCAGGCTATGTGAGTGAAACGATTGCCGCATCGGCCCGCAACATGAGTGAGTGGCGTGCCGAGTTTCGGGTGTGTCATCCCCAACGAGGGGAGCTGTGGGTGGAGGGGCACTCGATGCCCCAGCGCGAGCAGGATGGCAGCATCCTGTGGCTTGGCTTCGTCCGCGATGTTACCGAGCGCAAGCGCATGGAGGCTGCCTTGCGCGACAGCGAGCGGCTGTATCGCGCCATCGGCGAGTTGATCGATTACGGGGTGTGGGTATGCGCAGCCAACGGGCGCAACCTCTACGCCAGCGACTCCTTTCTAAGGCTCGTCGGTCTCAGTCAGGAGAGCTGTGCCGACTTCGGTTGGTTCTCGGTGCTCCATCCGGATGACGTGGCGCCAACCCTGGCGGCCTGGATGGAGTGTGTCCGGACCGGCGCAACCTGGGATATCGAGTATCGCGTGCGTGGTGTCGATGGCCAGTGGCACCACGTGCTGGCCCGGGGTGTGCCGGTGCGCAATGACAAGGGGGAGATCACCTATTGGGCTGGCATCAATCTTGACATCGGCCGCCTCAAGCAGGTTGAGCAGTCCCTTCGCGACAGCGAGGCTGACCTCCGGCGGGCCCAGACCGTCGCCCAGACCGGCAGCTGGCGGCTGGACATACGGCGCAATGAGCTGCATTGGTCGGACGAAAACCACCGCATCTTCGGTGTCCCCAAGGGGGTGCCACTGACCTATGAGACCTTCCTGTCCATCATTCACCCTGATGACCGGGCCTTCGTGGACGCGTCCTGGCGTGCGGCGATGCGCGGGGAGCCATACGACATCGAACACCGCCTGATCGTGGATGGCGAGATCCGCTGGGTCAGGGAGCGGGTGGAGCTGGAGTTTGATGGGGCCGGTGCGCTGATGGCAGGTTTCGGATCGACCCAGGACATCACCGCGCGCAAGGAGGCCGAGGCGGCGCTGCTGCGCCTGAATGACACGTTGGAGGAAAAGGTTGCCGAGCGGACATTCGAAGCCGAGGCCCGGGCCCAGGCCGTGCTCGAGTCGGAGCGCTTTACGCGGGCGACCATCGACGCCCTCAGTTCGTCCCTGTGCGTGCTGGATGCCCAGGGATGCATCGTGACGGTGAACCGGGCCTGGCGTGAGTTTGCCCGGAGCAATGGCGGTGAGCCCGCCACCGTGGGCGAAGGTGCGAGTTACCTGGCGGTGTGTGAGGCGGCCGCCCGCTCTGGCTGCGGGATGGGCGCCCGGGTGGCGGAGGCGATCCGCTCGGCCATCGCCGGGTGGCGCGAAGATTTCTCGATGGAGTACGAATGCAATTCGCCTGATCAGCGGCGCTGGTTTGCCCTCAGCCTGACCTGTTTTTGTGGCGCAGGGCCCTTGCGCATGGTGGTGGTGCACAAGGACATCACCGAGCGAATGCTGGCGGCGGAGGAACAGGCCGAGAGTGCCAAGCGCCTCAAACGCCTGGCTGCGCATCTGGAGTCGGTGCGTGAGGAACAGAATGCACGGATCGCCCGCGAGGTGCATGATGAACTGGGCGGCACGCTGACCATGCTCAAGCTTGGCTTGGCCACCGCTGTCGATGACCTGGCCCCGGCAATGCCGCTGCACGGCCGTCTGGAGCAATTGCTTGGCCAGGTTGATGCGGCCCTGAAGACCGTAAAGCGCATCTCGGCGGGTTTGCGCCCGGCCATGCTGGATGCGCTGGGGCTGATCGCGACGGTGAAGTGGTATGCAGCGGATTTCTCGCGAATGACCGGCATCGGGACCGAGGTCCTCGCGCCGGACACCGTCAGGCTGTCGCGGCTGATCGAGACGGCGGTGTTTCGTATCATCCAGGAGGCTCTGACCAATGTTGCCAAGCATGCGCGGGCCAGCCGGGTGGCCATCGTGATGGGGCAGCATAATGGTTCTCTGGCGGTCGAGGTCTGTGATGATGGCGTCGGCTTGGCCGATAGCGACCGTAACAAGAACGATTCCTTTGGCCTGATCGGCATGCTGGAAAGGGCCCAGTACCTCAACGGTTCTTTGTCTATTGTCGGGCGGCCGGGGGAGGGGACCTGCCTGATACTCCGGGTTCCCCTGGACGAGCGGCTTGACGACGAAAGGAGCAGCGATGGCGACCGTGCTGATCGTGGATGACCACGCAGTGGTTCGCGGGGGGTTGCGGCAGTTTCTGGCGGGAACGGATGATCTGAAGATCACTGCCGAGGCTGCCACCGGCGCAGAGGCCGTGGACCTCGTCAAGAGCGGCGAATGGAGCCTGGTGCTGCTGGATATTGCGCTGCCCGACCTGAGTGGCCTGGAGGTGCTCAAGCGCATCAAGCGCCTGCGGCCCGATTTGCCGGTGCTGATCTTCAGCATGTTCTCGGAAGACGAATTCGCGATCCCGTCCCTGGAAGCGGGGGCTTCCGGCTACCTCAACAAGGATAGTCCGCCCAGCCAGATCCTCGGTGCGATCCGCACCGTGGTGGACGGCGCCCGCTACATCAGCCCGACCCTGGCCGAAAAACTGCTTGCCGGTGTCGCACCTGCCGGCCGCAAGCTGGCCCACGAAGCCCTGTCCCCGCGGGAGACGGAGGTTCTGCTGATGCTGAGCAAGGGCACCACCCTGACCCGCATCGGCGACAGCCTGCACCTCAGCGTCAAGACGGTGAGTACCTACCGCTCGCGCATTCTGGAAAAACTCGGGGTGCAGTCTAATGCCGAACTGACCCGCTACGTCATCGAGAACCGGCTCGGCTGAGCGCTGCACCACGGCATTCATCGGCGCCGGGCTGATTCAGGTCATGTCCGCGACTGCCTGCTGGTGCAGAATGGCAGCGTATTCAATGGGAGATGACGTCATGAGCCATAAGCACAGAAACCTACTCGAGGCGATCTTTCGCGACCCCATCGGCAGCAACATCCAGTGGCGCGAGGTCGAATCCCTGCTCAAGCACGTGGGCGCCGAGATCGAGCCCGGCCATGGTGCCCGCTTCCGGGTTCTGCTCAACAAGCACGAGTTCTTCCTTCACCATCCGCATCACAGCAACGAATTTGGCAAACAGGAGGTCAAGCATCTCCGTGAGTGCCTGGCGGGTGCCGGGGTGACCCCATCGGCTTACGAAGAGCAGGGTGGCTGAGGGTGGCGCAGGGTATGTCCCGAGGCCGACGGCCTGCCTTGGTGGTCGCCGCGCTGCTGGTGCTGGCTGCCTGTCAGGTGCAGGCTGCGGGTCCGTCCTTTCCGTGCAACAAGACCTTCTCGGGCAGCATCGAGGAGCGGATCTGCCGCGATGCCCGCCTGTCGGCCCTCGACCTGAAACTGGCCGAGGTGTATGCCGCCGCCGAGAAAAAGGCCGTCAACGAGCGCCCGCCCTTCCTGCGTGCCGAGCAGCGGGGCTGGATCAAGGGGCGCAACGACTGCTGGAAAAGCAAGGACGTGAGCGCCTGCGTGGAGGATTCCTACCGGCGCCGGATCGTCGAGCTACAGGCCCTCTACCGCCTGGTGGAGGCCTCCGGGCCTTTCTGGTTTGTCTGCAATGGCGAGCCGGCGAATGAGGTGGTTGTTACCTATTTTCGGACCGACCCGTCCACGCTGATCGCTGAGCGGGGCGACCAGATGTCGTTGATGTTCCAGCAACCGGCGGCCAGCGGTACCTATTTTCAAGGGCGTAACGAGAGCTTCCGCGAGCACCAGGGCGAGGTGCTGGTGGAGTGGGGCTGGGGCGCGCCGACAATGCGCTGCGTGCGCAAGCCATGATCCTGTTGTCGGGCTAGACCTGCAACAGCCCCGCGGTCTTGAGCCCGATGAACAGGGCTGCACCGATCAGCAGGTTCTTGAAGCTCACGTAGCACAGCATGTCCATCACCGAGGCGCGGCGGTACAGGTGGCCCCACCAGGGGCCTTCCTTTACGTAGGGTTTGGCATCCAGCCTCACCAGCACTTCGAACACGCTCCAACCGAACCACCAGCCGATGATGGCGCCGGCAGACAGGTGACCCAGGGCGGCCATCACCCAGGCGACGGTCGCAGCCAGGGCCAGAGCAAATCCGGCGCCCTGGACGGCCTTGCGGGCGGGCTGGCCTTTGCCGGCCCAGGGCCACAGGTGGTCGCGGAGTTCGGCAAGAAGCCAGCCGAAGCCGCTGGCCTGGTCGTAGGTCGGGTGGCGCAGTTCGTTCTTGTCTGCGATGGTCATGCGGCCGCTCCTTCATTTTTCGTGTTGGCCGGTGCCGGGTGGATGGGGATGAAATAGCCCTTGCCATTGATAGGGGTGAGCGGCTGGCCGGCCTTGTCACGGCGCTTGCGCTCCTGGGCCAGGGGCGGGCAGGCGTGGTCATCGTAATAAAGCACCATGCAGTCCAGGCACAGCATGCATTCGCGCTGGTCGATGTTGCCCTTGGTGTCGATGGCCAGGGAGCCGCAGCCCTTCGCGCAGGCCTTGCAGCTGGTGCATTCGTCCTTACGCTTGAGGCCGAACCAGCGGAAGGTGGTGGGCATGGCCAGGGCGGCGCCCAGGGGGCACAGGTATTTGCAGAAGGGCCGCTCAGTAAAGATGGACAGGCCCAGCAGGCCACCGGCAAACAGGGTGTAGGGCCAGCTGCGGTTGAAGAGGCCGACCAGGAAGGTGGTCTTGAAGGGTTCGACCTCAGCCAGCTGTTCGGCCAGCCCCATGCTGAAGAAGGACACCGCCAGCAGGCCGAAGAACACCGCGTACTTCACCCACTTGAGCTTGTCGTGCAGGGCCTGGGGCAGGTGGAACTGGAAGCGTTTGAGGCCGACGGCCTGGCCGATCTTGTAGAGCAGCTCGGACAGGGAGCCGAAGGGGCACAGCCAGCCGCAGAACAGGCCACGGCCCCACACGAAGACGGTGACGATGATGAAGAGCCAGAAGATGAAGATCAGCGGATCGGACAGAAAGAGCTCCCACTTCCACTGGAACAGCAGGCTGTGGAACCAGGTGAGCACCTGGGTGATGGACGGCTGGGCCATGGCGTAGAAGCCGACGAAACCGATGCTGACTACCCAGCCAGTGTATTTGAAGGCGTTCACCGGCCACTTGTTCTTGCGGTCGGAGCGGCGCACCAGCTTGTCGCGGCTGGCGTAGGCGGCGGCGATGACGAGGAGCAGGGCGGTGAAGGCGACGATCTCCACGACCTTGTCCTTCCACACCTTGAGCCAGGTGGGGTCGGGCTTGACCACCACCGGCCGCCCGCCTTCCAGGTATTTGTCGGCGAGCCAGTATTCCTTGTCGAAGTTGGCAAAGGTCTTGGCGGCGGTTTCCTTGTCGATCTTGTTGCCGAGGAAGACCAGCTTCCACGGGTAGGCAGCGGAAAAGCTTTTGCCACGAACGATGAAAATGGCGGACTCATTGAAGGTCGGGGCACCGCTGGCCGAAATGCCCCACAGGTTGAGGTAGTCGAGATCGCGGAAGGTGAAGCTGTCCTTGTCCTGGCGTACCTGGACCCGGTCGTAGAGGCCTCCACGCACGAAGCCCGAACCCTTGAACGAATCCATGCTGTTGCTGGCGATGATGAAGATGGCGTGCTCGCCTTCCTTGAGGCGGCTCATCAGGCTCTCGTAGCCATCCTTGCCGAGTATCGCGCGGCCGATGGTGGGCTGGTTGAGGTAGCCGAACCACAGATCCATGTAGGGTCGGCCGTCGCTCTTCAGGCCCACCTCTTCGGGTTTGACGGTGAGGCGCTGGACGCTGCCGTCTGCCACCAGATCGGACCAGGACGGTGTGGCGGTGGCCGCCGGGAAACGGGCCTGGGGGCGGATGACCGGCTTGAGGATGCCCACCTGTTTGGCGACTTCGCCGCCACTCGTCATCATCACCTGGTTCTGGGCGATTACGGTGACGGTGGCGCCGGTGATGGCGTCGAGGCCGATGAGGTTTTCCTCGGGGCGTGACTTGCCGATCTCGATGTTGTCGCCCACGAACTTGCCCAGATACTGGTTGTTGAACTTGACCAGGGCCGATTCGGGAATGCCCAGCAGCAGGATGGGCTCGGAGTGCTTGAGGATCTTCACTCCGGTGAACTTGCCCGCCGTGTCCATGCCGATCAGGGTGACCACCGGCTTGCCCGAATAGGCCGGGATGTCGGTGATGTCGGTGGATAGCATCACGTAGCCGAGGAGCTTCTTCTGCCCGGCTTCGTCCTTGTAGGCTTCCACGTACCAGGGCTGGCCCTTGCGCTCGGAGAAGGTGGTGGCGCCGGGGATCACGTCCTTGCAGGGGGCGTAGTCGCACATCCGGGGGGAGGTGGCCAGCTCCGGCGGCAGTTTGACTTCGTATGTGTCGGCGAGGGCGCCGCTACCCAGGGCAAGGCCGACGAGAAGCGCCGCTGCCTTGCGGCAAAGTCGGGTGAAGGGGGCGAGTGGCATGGGGGCTCCGGTGGATCAGCGTTTTATGAAATTCTGATGGGCGGTGGTGGCCGTGTCCTTAAGCTGAGTCAAGCCGGAAAAGGCCGCTTGGACGGTGGCAGGCGCTTGGCAAGCGGCGGGCCTGGGCAGGGCGTGACGCAGGAAAAAAAACGGGGAGACGCAAGCGCCTCCCCCAATTTCTTCATTTATCGACGTGTTGCGGGGTGTCGACTACTTTTCGACGATCATGCGGGTGCGCATTTCGAGGTGCAGTGCGTGGCAGAAGTGCGTGCAGTAGCACCAGTACACACCG
>JAEUNV010000490.1 GCA_016790385.1 Zoogloea sp. | reverse complement strand
CGCCCACCTGCATGGCCTCATGCTGGCGGCGACCCTGGCCTACGGACGCTGGCCCGGAAACGCATCATGAACCCACCCTTCTCCCCGCAAGACATCCACGCCGTCATCTTCGACATGGACGGGTTGCTCCTCGACAGTGAGAGGGTGGCCCTCGCCACCGTCGCCGAGGCCGCCGCCGAACTGGGCGTCGAATGGCGCTACGAGGTGGGTCTGGCCCTGGTCGGCCTCAACTCGAAGGACGGCCCTGCGGTGATCCGCCAGCACCTGGGCGACGATTACCCCACGGCCGAGCTCTACGCCGCCTTCGGCCGGCTCTACGAGGTGGCCATCGCCGAAGGCCGCATCCCGCTCAAAGGCGGCGTGATGGCCCTGTTCGACGTTCTCGATGAACAGGGGCTGCGCCGAGTCGTGGCTACGTCCACCCGCCGCTCCCGGGCCGAGCCCAAGCTTGCGGCCGTGGGCCTGCTGCCGCGGGTGCATGGCATGGTCTGCGGCGACGAAGTCAGCCGCGGCAAGCCCGCCCCCGACATCTTCGTCGCCGCCGCGGCCCGGCTCGGTGTGGCGGTGGAGCACTGCCTGGTGCTGGAGGATTCCAACGCCGGCGTGCGCGGCGCCCTTGCCGCCGGCGCCCGGGTGGTGATGGTGCCCGACCTGCTGCAACCCGCCGATGACCTGCGCGCCGCGCGGGTGCCGGTGGCGGCCAGCCTCCACGACATCGCCGGCTTTTTGTGCACTCGACAATCATGATGCGTATTCCCCTGCTCCTCGCCTTCCTTCTCCAGGCCCTGCCGGCAGCGGCCCAGGACGCCGGCTCCACTGCCTTCTGCCTTTTCCCGGTGCCCGCCGACGGAGGAGTGCAACGCTGGATCAATCTGGGTATCGTGCAGTACGTGGATGTCCGGGCCGACGAGGTGCGTCTCTACTACGGTGGGGGCAACCTGGGAAGCGGTCACGAAGCCCGCATCCCCGTGAAAAGCCGCGACGAGGCCGACACCATCCTCGCCCGCCTGCGTCGCAGCGCCGCCCTTTGCGCTCAACCCATCTCCGGAGGCTCCCCATGAAACTCATCGGCATGCTGGATTCCCCCTTCGTCCGCCGCGCCTTCATCAGCGCCCGGATGCTGGGCATTCCCTTCGAGCACCAGTCCCTGTCGGTTTTTCGCAACTTCGACGCTTTTCACGCCATAAACCCGCTCGTAAAGGCCCCGACCCTGGTCTTTGACGACGGCGAGGTGATGGTGGACAGCTCCCAGATCATTGCCTGGCTGGAGCATGAGGCGGCCCCCGGCCGCAGCCTGTGGCCCACCGACCCGGCCCTTTACCGGCGCTGCCTGCAATTGACCAGCCTGGGTCTGGCCGCAGCCGAGAAGAGCGTGCATCGCGTGTACGAAATCAAGGTTCGGGACAAGGCCTTTCGCGACCCGGACTGGCTGCACCGGGTCGAGGGTCAGATCGCCGACACTTACGCCATGCTGGAGCAGCATGTGGGCAAGGGCGACTGGCTGTGCGGCGAGCGCCTTACCCAGGCCGACATCACGGTGGCGGTAGCCTGGCGTTTCACCCATTATTCGGCCCCGGGCCTGATTGCCGACAGCGACTATCCCGGCATCGCCGCCCTGGCGGCCAATGCCGAAGCCCTGCCGGCCTTCACCGCCGCCGACTATTCCTGAACTGAAGGTATCCATGATCGGACGCATCACCGGCCGCCTGGCCGAGAAGAACCCCCCGCAGATCCTGGTGGACGTGAACGGCGTGGGCTACGAGCTGGAAGTCCCCATGAGCACCTTCTACGGCCTGCCCGCCACCGGCCACGCGGTAAGCCTGTCCACCCACCTGGCGGTGCGTGAGGACGGCCACTTCCTGTATGGCTTCGCCACCGAAGACGAGCGGGCCGCCTTCCGCCAGCTTCTCAAGGTTGCGGGTATCGGCGCCCGCACCGCCCTGGCGGTGCTCTCCGGCCTGTCGGTGGCCGATCTGGCCCAGGCCATCGCCCTGCAAGAGAGCGGCCGCCTGGTGAAGATCCCCGGCATCGGCAAGAAAACCGCCGAACGCCTGCTGCTGGAGCTGCGCGACAAGCTCGCCAAGGCA
>JAEUNV010000451.1 GCA_016790385.1 Zoogloea sp. | reverse complement strand
TGGATGTAGATAAGGAGTGATCCAGCATGTCGAAAGCACCGGCCAAGGCGGAAGCCGCAGAAGGCGAAGCCCCTGCCAAGGGTGGCAAGAAAAAGTTGATCATCATCATCGTGGCGGTTCTCGTCCTGGCCATTGCCGGCGGGGGGGCCTTCATGATGATGGGCAAGAAGAAGCACGCTGAAGGCGACGAGGCCGAGGATGAGGCGGCAGCCCATGAGCCACCCAAGGTCAAGGTAGACCCGTCCAAGCCGCCGATCTTCGTACCGCTGGAGCAATTCACGGTCAACCTCGCACCTGAAGAGGGGGAGCATTTCCTCCAATCCACGATGGTGCTGAGAGTTGCCGATGGCAAGGTGGGTGATTCCCTGAAGCTCTACATGCCCGAGCTGAAGCACCGCATCATCATGCTGCTTTCCTCGAAAAAGCCGTCCGATCTGGTCAGTGCGGAAGGGCGTGAAGAACTCGCCGACGAAATCAAGGAAGAAGCCAACGACGTGCTCGGATACGCGCCAAATCCGAAAAAGAAGAACAAGCGCAACCGCCCGGAAGACGACGGGCCCGTACTGGCCGTCCTCTTCAACCAGTTCATCGTGCAATAACACAGGATATTGCGGTCATGGCCCAGGACTTTCTCTCCCAGGAAGAGGTCGACGCCCTATTGAAGGGTGTCACCGGGGAGGGCGACGACACAGAACAGGCGGAAGAGAACACCGATGGGGTCCGGGATTACAACCTGGCAACCCAGGAGCGCATCGTGCGTGGGCGCATGCCCACCATGGAGCTCATCAACGAGCGCTTCGCCCGCTATCTGCGCATCGGCATGTTCACGTACATGCACCGCAACGTTGAAGTCTCCGTCGGCCCCATCAAGGTCCAGAAATTCAGCGAGTTTGTACGCAACCTGGTTGTGCCTACCAACCTCAACCTCTTTATTGCCAAGCCGCTTCGCGGCACAGGGCTGGTCGTACTCGACCCGAATCTGGTGTTTCTGGTCGTGGACAACCTGTTCGGCGGCGACGGTCGCTTCCATACCCGGGTGGAAGGCCGCGATTTCACCCCCACCGAACAGCGCATCATCCAGGGGTTGTTGAAGGTCACTTTCGACGAATATGCGAAGGCCTGGGCTCCGGTGCAGAAGCTGGAATTCGAGTACGTCCGCTCGGAGATGAACCCCCAGTTTGCGAACATCGCCACCCCCAGCGAGATCGTCGTGGCGGCATCCTTCACCCTTGAGTTTGGCGGTTCCCAGGCGGAGATGCATTTCTGCTTCCCCTACTCGATGCTGGAGCCGATCCGCGAAACCCTTTACTCAACCATGCAGAGCGACCACATCACCCAGGACAATCGCTGGGTGCACATGATGGGCAAGCAACTGCAATCTGCCGAGGTGGCGCTCGTAGCCCGCCTGGGCACGGCAAAGGTCACCCTGCGGGACATCGTTCACATGAAACCGGGCGATGTGATTCCCCTGAACATTCCGGAAACCGTGCAGGCCGAAGTGGACGGAATTCCGTTCATGGAATGCCGCTACGGCGTCCAGCGCGGTCAGTACGCCCTCAAGGTCGAACGCTTCCTCGCCCAGGAAGACGAAACCCCGGCCAAGAGCTAGGAGCACAGCATGTCAGAAACCGACACCCCCGACGAAAACCAGATCAGCGATGACGACTGGGCCGCAGCCATGCAGGAGCAGGCTGCGGCGGAAGGTCTCACCGACCCGGCAGCGCCTGCCGAAGACGATGGATCTCCCTACCAGGCCAAACCTGCGAGCCAGCTTTTTCCCGACTTCGGCCAGGCCGGCGCCAAGAGTGGCTCAATAAACGACTACGACATGATTCTGGACATCCCGGTGCAACTCACCGTGGAGTTGGGACGCACGAAGATCGCGATCCGGAATCTGCTTCAACTGGCCCACGGATCGGTAGTTGAACTCGATGGTCTGGCGGGTGAGCCCATGGATGTGCTGGTCAACGGGACGCTGATCGCGCAGGGCGAAGTGGTTGTCGTCAATGACAAGTTCGGCATCCGGCTGACCGACATCATCACCCCCGCGGAACGCATCAGGAAGCTCCGCAGCTGATATCCGCCACAACCACGCCGGCCGCGCCCGGCACGGCTTGGCGGGGATGCCCTCAACGGGCGGCAGGGCTGCCCGTCGGGCGCGCAAGCACCGAGCGCATAGGCCGCCGGTCCGGGGCATTGGCCCGATGCAGCAACCAGCGCTCACCAAGGATCTGCAAGGCACGCAGGCGCTTGGCCTCGTAGGTATTGCCGGACGATTTCTCCGGCAAGGTATTGTCAGACGCGCCAGCCGCTGGCTGGATATCACGATGCCACGGCAACATGAACACACCTCCTGAACCCGACACTCCCTTGATTGATAGCATATCGGACGGTACGTCCGCAAAGGGCACAAATCACAAAAATATGCCCGTATTACACGCCTAATCC
>JAEUNV010000405.1 GCA_016790385.1 Zoogloea sp. | reverse complement strand
GGCGGCACCGGCCCGCGCCCCATGTGAGGCCAGCGTACCAGCGCCTCGGCCTTGACGATGGTGCCGGTCACCGCATCGACGATGGGCTGATAGACAACCCGCAACTCGTGATCACCGATCGCCCGCCGCAACTCACCTTCGAGGGTGAAGCGCAGGAAGGCGGCGACCTTCATTTCTTCCGAAAACAGCGCGACCGGTTCGCCATTGGTGCGCTTGGCCCGGTTGAGGGCCGTTTCCGCCGCCTTCAGGAGGGCATCGGCGTCGCCGGTATGATCGGGCATGACCGCAAGCCCGATACGTGCGGACAGCGTGATGTCCTGCCCCGGCACATGGATGGGCGCCCGGACGACGCCCAGCAATCGGTGGGCGACCTCCAAGACCTCCCCCAGATCACCAACGTCGGGCATCAGAATGCCAAATTCATCAGCGGCAAGGCGCGCCACCTTGAAGCAGGGCAAGGCACCGCCCCCCGCGGGCTCGGCAGGCGCCCGATCCCCCATGCTCTCCCGCAGACGGTGGCCGATCACCTGAAGCACCTGGTCTCCCCGTTCGGGGCCGAGGCTGTCGTTGATCCGCGCAAAACGATCGATATCGACGACCATCACCGCACAGCGGCAATCGTTGCGCAGGCAGCGCACGGCCACGCCGAGAAGGTTCTCGCGAAAGAACTCCCGGTTGGGCAGGCCGGTGAGGTGATCGTAGTAGGCCAGTTGCCGGATGCGTCGCTGGGCATCCACCTGATCGGTGATGTCCTGAACACTCCCCTCCATCACCAAACCGGCCGCGCCTTCGCTTGAATCCCCGGGCTCCACGGTCTCGACGACCGTGCGCACCCGCCCGTCGGGCCACACAACCCGGTAAGTGAGTTGATAGCCCGCGCCACCACGCGCGCCCTGGATGGCGGCGGCGACGAGAATTCGATCCGGCAGATAGACATGCTCCAGCACCGCCTCGATGCCCTCGCCGAAGACACTGGCGGCCTGGCCAAACAAGCGGTAATACTGGTCTGAACGCTGGACCCGATCTTCCTGGACAAACCATTCCCAGCTCCCGAGGCGGGCAATACGCTGGGCGTTGGAAAGACTCTCCTTGCTCCGCGTCAGCTCCTTCATCGCCTGGGCAGAGCGCAGGACATAGCGGATGCGGAAGCGCAGCAGCGTCCAGTTGATCGGCTTCGATATGAAGTCGGTCGCACCGGCGTCGAAGGCGCGCTGCACGGAATCACCGTCGTCGAGGCCGGTGAGCATGATGATCGGCACCAGCGCACCGTTGCGCCGGGCGCGCATCTGCTGGCATACCTCAAAGCCGCTCAAACCCGGCATCATCACGTCAAGCAGGATGAGGTCCGGCAAGGCGGCATCGAACAGGTCAAGGGCCTTCCCGCCGTCTTCCGCCTCAAGTGTTGAAAAACCTCCCTCGCGCAGGGCCTCAGAGGCCATCAGGCGGGTCAGTGGATCATCGTCCACAACGAGTATGCGGGCGCTTTCAGTTGCCGTCATCGTGTCATCGGGCTGTCCACCCGGTCCAGTAACTCCACGCCGATCAGCTTCTCCCGCAGGAGAACCTGCTTGCAGGCCATCCAGGCCTCGGCAATGGCTTCAACATCCTCACCGGTCGGGGTTCCACCGGCCTTGATCCGTTCGTCGAGGCTTCGCGCCCGTCCGGCCAGCCTTGTCGCCCCCACCGCGAGGCAGCCGGATTTCATCTTGTGGGCAAGGGCCCGCACCGCCTGCGCGTCGGCTGCGTCCACGCCTGCCTGAAGGGCCAGGAGGTTACGCTCCGTTTCGCCGACAAAGAGGGGTAGCAAGCGTTGCAACATGGGAGATGCCCGGTTGCCATTGATGCCGGGCAGCGACAGCAGCAGATCCAGGTCCATGGCCGGCTCGGATATTTCGGCTGCGGCCGCAGGCGCGCCCGATACCCTCGGTGCGGGGCCGTCCGGATCGGACGGCAGTGCATCACGCAGCCACCGGCTCAATACCGCCCAAAGCTGCTCCCGCGACACGGGCTTCACCAGGTAATCGTCCATGCCGGCAGCCAGGCAGGCGTCGCGATCTTCCTTGAGCGCGTTGGCAGTCAGGGCAATGATCGGCATGCGCGCGGCACCCGACCCGGCCTCATGGGCGCGGATGCCGGCGGTGGCCTGACGACCGTCCATCTCCGGCATCTGGATGTCCATCAGGACAAGATCAAAACGTTCCGCACAGCACCGCTCCAGCGCCTCGCGGCCATTCTCGGCTACGGAAACACGGCAGCCAAGAGATTGCAGCACGACCGTAACCACTTCGCGATTCACCGGGTGATCCTCCACCACCAGCACATGGGCGGCCAGGCCATTTCCGGGAGCACGTTGTTCCGTATCGGCCGATGCCACCTCACTGATCAGCAGGCGGCGGATCTCGGCCCCGGTGAGCGGGCGCGCCAGGGTGATGAGCGCACCGGCCGCCCGCGCCTCGTCGGCCCCCTCTCCCCCAACCCCGACGATGGCGACGAGCGACGGAAAGCCGCTGCGGTTCCGCAGGCTGCCAAGCAGTTTGAAGTCCGCATCTCCGCCAAAGCTGGCGTCCGCCACCAGCCAGTCGAAGCCCGTGCCCACCGAGAGCATTTCGTCTATTGCCAGGGCGTCGAAGACCGGCTCGCAGCGACACCCGAGAAAGGCAAGCTGCTCGGAGAGCGCATCGCGCAGCAGCGGATCGGCAATGGCCAAGAGGGCGGCGCGGCCGGCGAGTGTGTGCTTAAGCGCGGCGGCATGGCCATCATCAACGGCCAGCTCGAATTCGACCCAGAAGCAGGAACCCCGCCCCGGCTCGGTGACATAGCCGATCTCGCCCTGCATCAGTTCAACCAGTTGTTTGGCAATGGAGAGACCGAGCCCGGTTCCGCCAAAACGCCGCGCCATGGAGTTGTCGGCCTGGGAAAAGGATTGAAAGAGCCGCGCCCCGGCGCCTTGGGGCACCCCGATGCCGGTGTCACGCACTTCGGCGCGCAGGCGCATGTGCCCTTGCCGTTGGCAGCCAACCCGACTGATGCGGATGGCGATCTCGCCCTTCTCGGTAAACTTCTGGGCGTTGGACACGAGGTTGTTGAGCACTTGGCGGACGCGCAGGGCATCGCCCACGGCGGAGTCCGGCACGCATCGGTCGATGTGAAGGCGCAGCAATAGCCCCCGATCGTGGGCCGAGGTGGCAAAGAGCGCCGCCACCTGATCCACGGTATCCCGGAAAGAGAACGGAACACTTTCGAGTTCCAGGCGGCCCGCCTCGATTTTCGATACGTCGAGCACGTCGTTGATGATCTCCATGAGGGCGCAGGCAGAGTGGTCGAGCATATCAACAAAGTGCCCCTGGCGCTCCACCAGGGGGGTCTGCCGCAGCAGCCCGATCATACCCATGACCCCGTTCATGGGCGTGCGGATCTCGTGGCTCATGTTGGCAAGAAACTGGGACTTGGCCCGGCTGGCAGCCTCGGCCTGCTCCTTGGCCGCCTGGAGCTGCGCGGTGCGCACCGCCACCTCGGACTCCAGGTGCTCCCGGTGCAAGGTGAGTTCCCGATCGCGCACAGCAATCTCGCCCAACATGTTGTTGAAGCCGGCGATCAACTCGCCCACCTCATCGGCATAGCCCGCCGGAGCGCGCAGATCGTAACGTTTCTCGGCCCCGACTTCGCGCACAACTTGGGCGAGCTGTTGCAGGGGATCGACAATCATGCCCTTGACCCGCCGGATGAAGAGACCGGCGGCAATCAAGGCAACACACAAACCCAGGAGAGCAAAACCGATCCACAACGCGATCCGGCGAACAATGGCATGCAGATCGAACTCAATCACCAGGGTGCCCAGCTCGTCCCCGTCTCCATGCAGCGGCTGCGCGACGACCAGTTGCAGGCCCGTCCGCTGGATCGGCTCGTCCGCGGCCATGCCCAGCAGCCCCGCCACGCGCCCGGGATCTTCACCGAGGGTTGTCGGGTAGCTGGCAAACACCGAGCCATCAGCGCGCACCAGCATCGCCGCGGCAACACGCTCGTGATAACGCAGAGACGCCAGCAGTGCCCCGGCAACCTTCTGGTCATCGAATCGCAACGGCGAAATGGCACTGTCGGCAACAATTTCGGAGAGTATCCGGGCGTCCTCGTCGGCACGCCGCAACTCAGTGCGCACCTCAATCATGAAGATCGTCAGCAGGGCCACGCCCAGGGCGATGAGCACGCTCAGGATGACGACGATCGCGAGCTTGGCGCCAATCGGGCGATCACGCAGCGGCTTCATCGCGGGCCCCTTTCGGTGCCGAACACCTGGCGCCCGAGGCGCAGCAGCTGGGAGCTTGCGCGCAGACCGTCCCGGGTGAGGGCAGCCTGGTTGATGTCGAAGCGGACCCGATCATCCTCGGTGACCATGCCAATCCCCCCGCCCGCTTCGGCAAAGCCTTCGATGTCGCTGACCGACAGCACGCCCCGCCCTGACAGACCACGAAGGATCAGCCCCAGGCGGCGCTCTTCCGAACCGGAGACGAACACGATATGGCATTCCAGTGCCTGATCGAGGCTGTCCACCTGCCTGAAACGTACTTCGCGCCCCTGCACCGGCCGCCCCTCCAGAGCAAGCAGCGAACCACCGAAGGGGTCACGGCCGAGCAGGCACAGGCGCAAGACCGCTCCCGCAGGCAGACGGCCCGCCGGCCACTCCATGTAGCGGGCAAAGTTGATCAGGTAAGCCGCCTTGATCTGGTACTCACCCGGCTGCGGAGCCGCCATCAGTGACGACCCCGCCAACCCGATGATCAGCGCCAGCACATGGCGACAAAGGTGGCGAATCACCTGCGAGTCCTCAGAAACGCCACACGCCCTGGAGAAAGGCCGTCCGGGGCTGATACACCGGCTGCCCGGGGAAGAAGTTGGACACGTATTCCAGGTGGAGCGGATCGAAGAGATTCAGCGCGACGAAATACAGATCGAAGTAGCGGCTCACGCGCCAGGCGTAGCGGAAGTCCACCGCGGTATAGGCCGGTACGTCGCCCGTGCCGATGGTGCCAACCCGTCGGGCGGCCACATCAATCTCCTGCCCTCTCCCCAGGTTCATGGCCATGCGCAAACTCCCCCAATGCTGCGGCGCCGACTCCTCCCGCTCTCGTGCGGTGGCGTTGGCAACCGCATCGGCACTCCGCCTCACACGCGTGTCCATGAGGGTATAGCTGGCCTGCAAGCGCAGTGCGGAGGTGACGGGCAGATCCACCCCAAGCTCGACGCCATAGCTGCGGGCGGCCGACTGGTTGCCCCGTTGCAGGTACTGGATCGGCACGGTGAAAGGCTCCACCGGGAGCGGCGAAGTCGGAAAAACCAATCCGTTGGGGTCGGTCTGCTCGGAAATCAGGCGGTGGTAGTCGCTGTGGAACAATACGGCCTCAAGGCTGCCGTTACCCAGGTTGCGGCGGTAACCCAGCTCCACCGTATCCACCCGCTCGGCACGCCGGCTCCAGCTGGCACCGGGCCGGGAAGCCAGCGCCACCATGGGTATCGGAGAGCCCGGCGGGAGCGGCTGAGAACCAAAAAGTATGGTCGCATCGCTTTCGCCTATCGATGGCGTGCGTGCCGCCCGCGACCAGCTGGCCCACAGGCTGTCCTCCATATTCGGCGTCCACATCAGCCTTGCGGTTGGCTGGGGCTCGAAACGCGACAGGCTGGAATATTCGAAGCGCCCGCCAAGGGTCAACTTCCAGGTTTGCGGAACCAGGGTGATCTCATCCTGTACGAACGCACTGAAGACCCGGGAGTTGCGCCTGGGCGGAGAGATGCTCAACACCGGGGACGCGGCGACGATCTCGGTCTGTACCAGCCGTCCGCCCAAGCCCCACATGATTTCGTGGACGCCATACGGCACCAGTCGATGCTGGAAATCCAGGTCGGCGGTGTTGACCGTACCCTTGCCGTAGGTGCCAACGTTGGCGAGCTGCTGATCGACATAAGCCTGGACGGATGCCTCCCCCCCGGCCAGACCCCAGTTGTAGCGCCCGAGCAGGTTGGTGCTTTCAAACACGAAGTCGAGGGGCAGTGCTGCCTGTTCGCCCGTGAGCGAGTTGGTTGTGATGTTTTCTCCACTTGTCCGGCGGTTGCTGCTCCCTTGGAGCGTCCATGCGTCCACGCCCGAACCGGCCCCATCCATGCGGAACCCCGCAACCCAGCCCCGATTGTAGTCGGGCCCACCTCCCCCTTCACGGGTCCGCGACCCGCCCAGCTCGCCGCCCTTGGCAAAGACGCGCAGGGCACCGGCATCGCCAAGGTCGACGCCCTGACGCACCGCGAGGGATGCGTGCCCACCATTATCCACGTCGGCCGACACCAGGGTGCCGACCGTCGCAGTCGCCTTGCGGGTGACGATATTGATCACGCCGTTCACGGCATTGGCACCCCACAGGGATGCACCGGGGCCACGAATCACCTCAATACGCTCAACATCGGCCAGGACGACATCAAGTGCCTCCCAGAAGACACCGGAGAAAAGCGGGCTATACACACTGCGCCCATCAATCTGAACCAGGAGTTTGTTGGAGAACCGCCCGCCCCAACCGCGGACCCCTACCGACCAACGGCCGGACCCGATCTGCGACACGATCACGCCGGGCACTTCGCGAAGCGCTTCTGGCACGCTCCGGGCACCGCTTCGCCGGATGTCCGCCGCCGACAGTACGGTGACCGCCGCCGGCGTGTCCGAAAGCTTCTGCGCCTTGCGCGAGACCGCGGACACGTCAAGTCTGACCAGCTCTTCCAGGCTCAGGTCTGCCAACGAAGGGTCATCGGCATGGGCTGCGGTCCCCCAACACAGGGCGGGAGCGACCAGGAGAAGGGCAAATCGGCTCGTCATGAGGACTCTCGGAGTAAATGAGTGGCGGGATCGGTGCAGCTACCGCGTCGCATTGTTAAATTTTTACACGGACAGCCAGCCTTTTACCCCAGGTGCTTGGCACACAATGACAAACAATACGCAGCCGCAGGAAAAAAGCTGTTTGAGAAAAGATAATCGCGATATTCATCACGCTACCCCCGATGGATTGCGCCCGCCCAGGCGCCCTTCGATATCGCTGCCATCGGCTACAATCACAGGATTTTTCGAACCCGGCGGCTGTCCGCCAGCGCCCGTCAAGGTAAGCACCCGATGACCGCACCCACCTCCCCGGCCTCCGATGCCACCCCCAGCAACTTCATCCGCAACATCATTGACGAAGACCGCCGCCTCGGCAAATGGGGTGGCCGCGTCGAAACCCGCTTCCCGCCGGAGCCCAACGGCTATCTGCACTACGGCCACGCCAAGAGCATCTGCCTGAATTTCGGCCTCGCCGAGGCATATGGTGGGGCCTGCCATATGCGCTTTGACGACACCAATCCGACAAAGGAAGAGCAGGAATACGTCGACGCCATCATCGAGGCCGTACAGTGGCTGGGGTTCGACTGGGGAGAGCACCTTTACTTCGCTTCGGACTACTTCGACAAGATGTACGCCATGGCCGAACATCTGATCACCGTCGGCAAGGCCTATGTGGACTCGCTGAGTGCCGAGGAAATGCGCGCCTACCGCGGCACCCTGTCGGCACCTGGCACCGACAGCCCCTACCGCAACCGCAGCGTGACCGAGAACCTCGAACTCTTCCAGCGCATGAAGGCCGGTGAGTTCCCCGACGGCACCCACATCCTGCGTGCGAAGATCGACATGGCCTCGCCCAACATCAACCTGCGCGACCCGGCCATTTACCGCATCCGCCACGCCACCCACCACCGTACCGGCGACCGCTGGTGCGTTTATCCGATGTATACCTTTGCGCACCCCATCGAGGACGCGCTGGAGGATGTTACCCACTCGATTTGCACCCTGGAGTTCGAAGATCAGCGCCCCTTCTATGACTGGCTGCTGGACAGCCTGGCCGACGGCGGCTTCTTTCCCCGGCCGGTGCCCCGTCAGATCGAGTTCGCGCGCCTCAACCTGACCTACGTGGTGCTGTCCAAGCGCAAGTTGATCCAGCTGGTGGATGACGGACATGTGGCCGGCTGGGACGATCCCCGCCTGCCCACCCTCGTCGGCGCCCGCCGCCGCGGCTTCACGCCAGAGGGCTTTCGCCTTTTCGCCGAGCGCATCGGCGTCTCGAAGGGTGACTCATGGATCGACATGAGCGTGCTCGAAGACTGCATGCGCGAGCATCTCAACGAAGCCGCCGAACGCCGCGTCGCGGTGCTTGATCCGCTCAAACTGATCATCACCAACTACTCGGAAGGCCACACCGAACGCTGCCACGCCCCAAACCACCCGCTGCACCCCGAGCTGGGCAAGCGCGAAATGCCCTTCGGGCGGGAACTGTGGATCGAACGCGAAGACTTCATGGAAACGCCCGTCAAGGGCTACCACCGGCTCTACCCTGGCAACATGGCCCGTCTGCGCTATGGCTACGTGGTCCGATGCACAGGCTGCGAAAAAGATGCCGATGGCAACATAACCGCGGTATTCTGCGAGTACTTGCCCGACTCAAAATCCGGCACCCCGGGGGCGGATAACTACAAGGTCAAAGGAAATCTGCACTGGGTTGCAGTGGCTCACGCCTATACGGCGGAGGTCCGCTTGTACGACCGACTCTTCGCCCACGCTTACCCGGGCAGCCGCCGCGAAGGCGATGCGGAAGGCGTGGAGCGGGACTTCCTGGAGGACATCAACCCCGACAGTCTAAAGGTCATCACCGCCCAGCTTGAGCCCGCGCTGAGGGCCGCCCGGCCCGAAGCCCGCTTCCAGTTCGAGCGTCACGGCTACTTCGTTGCCGACCGGATTGATTCCCGGGATGGCGCGCCGGTGTTCAATCGGACGGTAACCCTGCGCGACACCTGGAAGAAGTAAGCGTTGGGGCCGGGTCGCGTCGGACTTAAGCTTGCCTCCTTTGTGCCGATTACAAAGAGTTGGCAACCCAAAGCCCTTCTCCGCCTGGACATCAGGACGAACGCGGCCCTAACCCGACCACATCTCCAGGCCATCGTATTGCATGTTGAGCAACCTCTCGATCCGCGTTCGTCTCCTGCTGGCCAGCACAGTGGTCCAGGTGGTGATGCTGACGCTCCTGCTGACGAACAGTGGCCGACTCATGAACGAGGCCACCACCGCCAGCCTGAATACGCTGATCGCACAGAACGCCGGCATTCTGAATGTGGTGACTGCCACATTTGTTCCCCACGGGCGCTACACCGAACTCCAGGACGCCCTGGGCGAGCTTCTCAACGAAACCAACGAGGGGCTCATCTACGTTCGCATCGTGGACAGCGCCGGCCAGACCCGGGTACGTGCCGGGCTGCCGGAGATGCTCACCCTGCCCCAGCCTGACGATGCCGCAGCCCTCAACCTGGGCGCCGGCACGCAGCACAATCTGATCCACATCCGACGCCCCGTCCTGCTCGAACGCAACCAGGTCGGCTACGTGCAATTTGGCGTCTCGGTATCCGCCCTTAGTCTGGCCAAGCAACGCATCCTCAACCAGGGCATCGCCATCGCCAGCGCCGAGGTGCTCCTCACGCTGCTGCTTCTGGGTGCCGTCGGCTATCTGATGACACGCAACCTGGGGCGCCTGCTGCGGGGCAGTCAGGCCATTGCGGCCGGTCAGTTGTCTCACCGGCTGCCCGAGCATGGGCGGGATGAACTCGCCCAGCTGTGCCAGCACTTCAACCGCATGGCCGAGGCGCTCCAGTCCCGAATCCATGAACTCGAGAGTACCGCCCGCCAGCTGACCACCAGCGAAGAACGTTACGCCCTCGCCACACGCGCGGCCAACGACGGCCTCTGGGACTGGGACATCCTCAGCGACAAGATCTACTTCGCACCTCGCTTCATGGAAATCCTCGGCCTTCCCGCCGACTCTTCCCTGATCCGCAAGGAAACGCTCCTCGACCATCTCCACCCGGAGGACAGGGAAGCCTTCCGCCTGCGACTGATCGCCCATCTGAAGCGCGAATCGGCCCAATTGATGGTCGAGCTGCGCATTCGTCACTCCGACGGCACCTATCGCTGGATCCTCGCTTGCGGTATTGCCGTATTCGATCCGGGCACCGGCCGCGCGATTCGCATGGCGGGCTCCATCAGTGACATTCATCTGCGCAAGCGCGCCGAAGATCAACTCATTCACGACGCTCTTCACGACGGCCTCACCGGCCTCGCCAACCGGGCGCTGTTTGTCGAGCACCTGCAAAACACCCTACGCCATGCCGACCGGGTTGAAGGCAGTCTGTTCGCCGTCCTTCACGTCAATATCGAACGCTTCCATGTGGTCAATGACAGCCTTGGGTACTCGGCCGGCGACGATCTGCTGCGCCTGGTCGCCTCGCGCATCCGTACTCTGGCGCGCCCCGGTGATGTCGTCGGGCGCATTGGCGGCGATCAGTTTGCCGTGCTTCTCAACGACATCGCGGAAGCAGGGGAAGCCATCCGGTTCTCCGAAAGGCTGCAGACACACCTGGCCGAGAACGCCGAACTCAACGGACACGCCCTCTATCCGAAGACACGCATCGGTGTGGCCCTTGGCAGCGGCGGCTTCCACAATGCCGAAGACCTGATGCGTGACGCCGACAACGCCATGCATCGTTCCCGCAGCAGCGCCGAAAGCACCATCACCGTATTCCAGTCCGCCATGCACCAGCAGGTGATGCGCGACCTGCAACTCGAATCCCTGCTTCGGGCGGCGCTACGCGAACAGCTACTGGTGGCGCATTTTCAGCCCATCGTCGATTTGAGATCCAGCCTGACCACCGGTTTCGAAGCCCTGGTCCGCTGGCCCCAGGTCAACACCCGCCAGATCGGCCCGGACGTTTTCGTTCCCCTTGCGGAATCCCTCGGTCTGGTTCACGACCTTGGCATGCAAATGCTCGACCAGAGCTGCCGATGCCTCAAAGCGTGGCGTGATCGCGGTCTTGCCGACGACGAGATCAGCATCAGCGTGAATCTTTCGGCACGGCAACTGACCCAGCTCGACCTCGCCGACCAGATCGTTGCCTGCATCGAGAAGCACGGTCTGCCGCCAAGCGCCCTCAAGCTGGAGATCACTGAAGGCACGCTGGTCACGCGCAAGGAACTGGCAACCAGCCAGCTTGGAAAGCTCCGCGCCAAGGGCCTCAAAATCCTCATCGATGACTTCGGCACGGGCTATTCCTCCCTGAGCTACTTGCACTCCATCCCCTGCGACACCATCAAGCTCGATGGATCGTTCATTCGCGAGATCGTGCGTGACACGCGCCTGCGCGCCATCGTGGGCGCCAGCATCCACCTTGCCCATGAGCTAGGCATGAGCGTCGTTGCGGAATGTATTGAAACAGGAGCTCAAGCGGATCTGCTGCGGGAGCTCAATTGCGATTTCGGGCAGGGCTACCTGTTTTCTCCCGCCATTTCTGCAGACAAGGTGGAAGCGTGGCTCACCACCCGCTCCATTACGGCTCAACGGAGTCATGCATGAGATCAGTCGCCGCGCACCTCATCCAACTTGCCGTGGCCGTATGCAT
>JAEUNV010000190.1 GCA_016790385.1 Zoogloea sp. | reverse complement strand
GAATCCTTGCGCTGACCGGTTTCCATCTCGTGGCTCATCAGCACCTTCACTTCGGTGATGCCGTCCTTCGCGCTGGCGCGAATCTTCATGGGATCTGCCATTTTTGTTCCTTTTCCGAATCGGGTTCAGCCGCCGCAGCCGCCGAGGGTGACCTTGATTTCCTTCTTGGTCATGATGAACTTGCCGCCCGCCTTGACGACAGCGATCACGTCGGAGGTCTGGCCCATCTTGACGCGGGTCTGCACCGAGGCTTCCGTGCCGGCGGGAAGGGTGAAGCTGGCAGCCAGCGGGTTGGGGTTTTTCTCGATGAGGATGGCGATGGTCTCGACGCCGGCAAGGGCCGACACCACGCCGACCGGCACAACGGCGCCGTTTTCGGCGATGTCCGGGGCAGTGATCTGGATGTCGGTGGAGCTTTGGGCTCCCGTGGCGCCGAGCGCCTTCAGGGTCTCTTCGATGGTCTTGGCATCGAAGGCGGATTTGTTCCATTCAGCCCGGGCCTGACCCGGGGTGATCAGGCCGGCTGCGGCCAGCAGGCCGAACAGGCCCAGGCCGCCACCCGCCTTGAGTGCTTCACGGCGTTGCATGTTCATGTGTCTCTCTCCTTGGTTGATCGGTAATTACTGGGCCTTGGCGCCCGACAGAATCCATTTGACGAGGCTGCGGACATCCCCATCCTTGAGCTGGCTCTGCGGTGGCATGGGCACGGCACCCCAGACCCCCTGGCCGCCAGCCTTGACCTTGGCGACAAGCTTCGCTTCGGCGTCGCTCTGCCCCTTGTATTTCGCAGCCACCTCGGTGTAGCCGGGGCCGACGATCTTGTTGGCCACGCCATGACAGGCCATGCAGCCGCTGTCATTGGCGAGCTTGGCGGCTGCCGCGTTGTCGCTCATCGGCACGGGGGTTGTGGCTGGCGCGGCCTTGCCGCTGGTGTCCTTGCCCCGTACCGGTCCGACCGGGCGGTTCTGCTCGGCGAGGTTGCCGTGAGCCGTTTCAGCATAGACCGGCAGCAGCGATGCCACCTTCACTTCGGTCTTGCAGTTGCTCATGCAGGCCGTGTTCTTCACGTCGGGTTTGCCACCGTTGCCGATGCCACCTTTGCTTGCAGGGGCACCCGGCCACATGCCGTGCTGGGTGGTCATGCCATTGCGGTTGGGCATGCGCGCCTGGGCCTCGGCAATGTTCTTGTCCGTCAGCACGAAGTCAGCCGGCACGATCTCGGCGAGATTGAGCAGGTAGGCCACCAGACCATAGACTTCGTCATTGCTCAGGGACTTGGGCGAGGTGAGGGGCATGGCCCGATTGATGTAGTCGAACAGCGTGGACACCGTCGCGACTTTCATGATGGCGCTGCGCTGGGGGGCATCACCCTTGACCAGGGAGAGCACATGGCCTGTCTTGATGTCGTCCTTGGTAGTGCCACCGATCAGCGGGGTGTGGACTTCGTTGGATTCACCAAAACTGCCGTGGCAGGAGGCGCATTTGGCTTCCCATACTTCCTGACCCTGGTCCACGCTGCCGCTGCCCGGGCGCAGCCCCTTGAAGTCGGGGCGCACGTCGATGTCCCAGGCGTGGATCTCTGCCGCCGTGGCGGGTCGGCCCACGCC
>JAEUNV010000332.1 GCA_016790385.1 Zoogloea sp. | reverse complement strand
ACCCGGTTGCTGTCCCGGGCGGAGAGCCATACCTCCTCGCCCCGGGGAGTGAATTCCATGTGCAGCACCGCCTTGCCGGGGCTGAAGGTGTGCACCACGCGCTTCTCCACGGTGTCGATCACCTGCACCCATTCGTTGTCGGGAAAGGCGAAATTGACCCACACCTGGCGGCCGTCCGGGCGGGCCATCACAAACACCGGCTGGCCCTTCACCGGCACCCGGGCCACCTCCTGCCAGCTGCGGGCGTCGGCCACCAGCACCTCGTGGCGGCCAATGGCGGGCAGCCAGGCCTGACCGGCGGCCATGGACCAGCCGCGCAGGTGGGGCATCTTGAAGACCGGCAGCTTTTCCTCGCCCCGGCCGTAGCCGGCAAGCACCTTGCGGCTACCGGCCTCGGGCTGCCACAGGTCGAGCAGGGAGATGCCGTCCTCGCCGAACAGGCCGGCCAGGAACCAGCGGCCATCGGGCGTCACCAGACCGTCGTAGGGCTGCTTGCCGGCCGGATGGCGGGTGGTGACGGGTTTGCGCGGGTCGGTAAAGTCGGTGACACGGATCTCGTCGGCGTCGAACAAGGCGTACACAAAGCGCTGGCCAGGGATGTCGGCCAGCCCTACCACCCGGGAGAACTTGCCCGGGGCGTATTCGGCGGGCACGTCAGCGAGGAGCTCCAGGGTGTCGGCATCGAAGGCCTTGATGCCGCCGGGCTCGTAGTTCTGAGCCACGATCAGGCGGCCGTCCTGGGAGATGGAGCCACCGATGGAGTTGCCCGCCTGGATGACGCGCCGGTCGATACGGCGGGTCAGCAGATCCACCTTGGTGAGCCCGCCGTCACGCCCGAAGACGTAGGCGTAGCGCCCGTCGCGGGAAAAGGTGACATGGGCGTGGGAGAGGTCGCCCAGGCCATCGACGGTGCCGAGGGCGGTGCGCTGGCTGTGTTCCACCACCTGCACGCGGCCGGCGGCGCGCTCGATGACCACCCCCAGATCACCGGTGCCACGCAGGGTGGGCGGGGTGGCGCAGGCGGACAGGCCGAGGGCGAGGGATGCGGCGATAAGTAGGGCGCGCATGGTCAGGGAAGGGCCGGGAAGCCCTGCTTGAGGCGGGACACGATCCAGCCGGCGTCGGCTTCGTCCATGAAACGCTGCCAGCCGGGCATGGCGGTGCCGGGGCGGCCATGGAGGATGGTGGCAATGAGGGAATCGTCCGGCCAGTCGGCCAGCCTGTCGGGCAGCAGCGACGGCCCCAGGCCGCCGGCCAGGCGCATGCCATGACAGGAGCCGCAATCCTGGCGAACCAGGTGGATCAGATCCTTCTGGCGGGCGGCGTCGGGTTCGGCGGCGGGCGCGGACGTGACCGCGAGGGCCGTCAGGCCAAGCAGAACGGTGACGTGAATCAGCAGGGATCGGTCCATCACGGGCTCCTTCAGGCAACGTCGCCACAGTAGGCGGTGGCCTCCCCGGGAGCATTGATGGGCATCAAGAAGGCCCGGCAGGTGCCGAAATGGGCCCATGCGGGCACCGCGCCAAGGATGGCGGCAGGCGTTCGACGACGATCAGCGGCCGCCGCCCAGTTGCCCCATGAGCGCACGCCAGGCTTGTTCGGCATCGGGGCCGGCGGCCGTGAAGACCTCTTCCAGCAGGACCATCTGGGTGCCTGACAGCTCCGCCTCCAGGGCGGCCCCGGCCTCGGTCAGGCTCAGGTGCTTGCTGCGTTTGTCGACGGTGCCGGCGGTGGTGGCC
>JAEUNV010000326.1 GCA_016790385.1 Zoogloea sp. | reverse complement strand
GAGGCTTGGCTTCCAGTACTACGACTTCCAATACACCGGCAGCAACAACTGGGTGGGCGCGCCCGTCAAGATCTCGGATGTCAATGGCCAGATGATGACGACCACGCCCCTCGACAATGCGTACAACGCCTACGCGACTTTCGAAGTGAAGTTCTGAGGGCCTCCGCCCCGCTATCAAAGGATCACCGTCATGCGTACCCACATCTCCAAAATCATGCTCTCCCTGGCCATCGCCGTTTCGGCCGTGTCCTTCAGCGCCCCGGTGGCAGCCGACGACGTGAAGATGGTCGGCGTCATCACCAAGATCAAGATGGCGCCCGATGGCAAGTCCGCCGTCGCCACCCTCAAGGACAACAAGTCCGGCGACAGCGTCACCATCAACATCAACGACGACCTCACCCTCGACAAGTTCAAGGACAAGCGGATCGTGGAAGGAGACGAGATCCGCGCCAAGTACGACAACGCGGGCGGCAAGAACGAAAGCAAGTCGTTCAAGAAGACTGCCGGCTGCTGATCTCCGGCAGGCCGTCGGCGTGTTGCAGGGGGCGGCTCCGTGGGGAGCCGCCCGACTTCAATCAGCGTGCCGGCGCGCTCGCGTATCGCCTGGCCTGAGCTGGTGCACCGCCAGCCCGGCGAGGATCAATCCGCTGCCTGCGGCCAGGCGCGGGCCGACCGTCTCCCCGTTGAGCCAATGGCCCAGCAGGAGTGCCAGGGCTGGCGTGATCAGGGTGATGAGCGCCACCCGTGACGCCTCCAGGTGGCGGATCACGTAGAAGTACAGCGCAAACCCGATCGCCGATCCGAACACCCCCAGATAGGCAATGGCGCCGCCCGTGCGCAGGGGCACGTTGCCCGGAAGCGTGCCGTCCGTGGCAAGCCATACCAGCACGAACAAGGGCAGCGCCACGACGATGGACCCCACCGTGGTGGCCAGGGGCGGGCTGTCGTCACCGATGCGCTTCATCCCCACCATGCTTGCCGATGATGCCACCACCGCGCCCAGCAGCGCGCAAACATCGGCCATCCGGCCGCCGTCGCCCGACACCCCGCCCGGCATGAAGACCACCGCCAGTCCCGCCAGGCTCAGCAGCATCCCGGCCAACCGGGCCGGCGTCAGCGACCTTTCCCCCAGCCAGCAGGCGGCGAACAGGCTGGCAACCAGGGGCGACAGTCCGAACAGCACCGAGATCAGGCCGGAATCCACCCGGCGCGCCCCCCAGTAAGTCAGCGCCATGGTGCCGAACAGACCGAGACCGCCCACCGCGTAGGCGCGTCGGGCACGGGCATGGAGGGGAAGGGTGTGGCGCCCGAGGCGCAGGAGAAGGAGGGCCACCAACATGCCGATCAGCATGCGGGCGAGCACGGCGAAGGCGAAACCCGGGCCTTCGGTGCTCCAGCGGACAGCGAGCGGGGTGGTGGACCAGATCAGGATGATGGCAGCGTAGGCAAGGGGAACGGACATGGGGCAGGCTCCGGCAGGTCAATCGGAATGTTGGGGGGCAGGTGGATGCAGGCGGGCGCGCGCCTCGCGTTCGGCCTCGATGAAGGCGCCGATCATGGCGCGCCATGTGGCTTCAATCACCCGCGGATCGGCGCCCGACGCCAGGGCCAGGGCATCCACCCGCGCCAGCACCTGGGCCACCCGGTCGGGGGCGGCCACTTCGGCATCGCTGCGCTTGAAGCGGGCCGCCTGGGTCACGCAGGCGCCACGCTCGGCGATCAGCTCGACCAGACGACGGTCGATGGCATCGATGCGGGAACGGACCTCTTCGAGGGATCGGTATTCGGGATGGGACATGGTGAACTCCTTGTTGCGGTGGGCTGGAAAACGAAAAGGCCGCGGTCTTTGCAGGACCGCGGCCTTTTCGGTGAAATCGGAGGAATGGAAAGGAACTAGACCATTCCGGGCCACGGGCGCAGGCGGGCACGCCATGCACGAAGGGCACGGCGGACGATGGGCGCGTAAGTGGCGAATGGAGACAGCATGGGCACGATGGTGTGGCTTGCGGGAGTCCGCGTCAAGGGGGCGCCCGGTGAATTCCCCTGTTGTGCTTACACGTTACACTCGACGCGAGAGCATTCGTCCCGGAGTCAGCATGCAAAACATCCTCGTTTATTCGGATTCGCTTTCCTGGGGAATCATCCCCACCACGCGGCGGCGTCTGTCATTCGACCAGCGCTGGCCGGGTGTCATGGAACTGACCCTGGCGTCCCTTGGCCTGCCTGTTCGCGTTGTGGAAGACTGTCTGAACGGTCGACGCACGGTTTGGGATGATCCTTTCAAACCCGGCCGAAATGGCCTCTCGGGCCTGGCCCAGCGCATAGAGATCCATTCTCCGCTCGATCTGGTCGTGATCATGCTTGGCACCAACGACTTCCAGTCCATGCACGAGCACAATGCCTGGCACTCCGCGCAAGGCATTCTTGCCCTGGTGTCGGCGATCCGCAGCGCCCCCATCGAGCCGGGGATGCCCGTTCCGGAGATTCTCGTGCTCGCACCACCCCCCATTCAGACGCCACGTGG
>JAEUNV010000312.1 GCA_016790385.1 Zoogloea sp. | reverse complement strand
CGAGCGCGTGCTGCGCGAGGTGGAGGCCGAACCCGGCGTGGTGACCATCTGCCATGGCTACGATTACGTGATCCCCAATTCCGGCAAGTGGCTGGGCAAGCCCATGGAGTCGCGCGGCATCACCGACGGCAGCGTGCAGCGGGCCATTGCCGCCCACATGATCGACCGCTTCAACGAACGTCTGCGCCAGCTCGCCGCGCTCTTTGGCGAGCGTGTCATCCACGTGGATGCCCGGGGCGCCGTGGGCGGCACCCTGGGTTCCTGGCATGACGAACTGCACCCCAAGAACCCCGGCTACGGCCGGGTCGCCGACCGCTTTGAAGAAGCCATCCGAAAGGCCCATGCCACCGCCCGCGCGCCCCGCTCCCGCGGGCTGGGCGCGGCAGCGGCCCCCGCCCGCCGCGGCTGGTCCCTGCATGTGGGCGTCAACCACATCGACCCGGCCCACTATGGCGCTGATGCGCCCCTGTATGGCTGCCATTTCGACGCCGAAGACATGGAGCGCATTGCCGCCGAACGCGGCTTTGAAAAGCGCACGATGCTGCTCGACGAGCAGGCCACGCGCGACGAAGTGCGCAACACCATCGCTGCGGCCGCCGCCGAACTCAAGGCCGGCGATGTGTTCATGTTCACCTACGCCGGCCACGGCAGCCAGATACCCGACTTCAACGGCGACGAAGACGACAAAGCCGACGAAACCCTGTGCCTCTACGACGGCATGCTGATCGACGACGAGCTCTACGAGCTGTGGTCACACTTTGCCGAAGACGTGCGCATTGTGATGATCTCCGACAGCTGCCACAGTGGCACGGTGTCCCGCGCGGCGAGGCGCATGCCTTCGACCACCGAGCTGGCCGACCCGACCGCCCCCCGCACCCGCCTGCTGCCCCCCGAGATTGCCGGCAAGGCCTTCCGGATGAACCGCGAGTTCTACGCGCGCATCGGCAGCCAGCCACGCGGCCCGGATGATCGCCTGCTCACCCGCGAGCTGGACATGCCCCTCAACAGCCCGGTGCTTCTCGTGGCCGGCTGCCAGGACAACCAGGAGTCCGGTGATGGCATCGGCAACGGCCGCTTCACCCAGGAGCTGCTGCGGGTATGGGATGAAGGACGCTTCAAGGGCGACTGGAAGACCCTCGCCGAACGCATCATCAGCAACATGCCCCCCGACCAGACCCCGCGCCTCACCCTGATCGGACGGGCACCGGAAATGCTCGCGGCGCAGGGGCCGTTTAGCATCTGAGGGACGGGGCGGCGGCAGGCCCCGGCCCCGCGCCGGGGTGATCGCACTGGCGGGCTATTTCAAGCGGCGGTCGTACTCAAAGCGCCGCAACTTAGTGGCCGTCAGTGCCGCCGCATCGGGATGGGCCGGATTGATCAGAAAATTGCGATCTTCCGGCACGATCACCGAAGGCACCTCCAGGATGGCAGAACGGCACGCGGCCAGCCACGCGCCGCCAAGTTCCAGACTCACCTGCCCGGGGGGCTCGGCGTCCCAGCCCACGCGTGCCGCCCCCGATGCGATGTCCTCAAACTGCAAACGTCTGGCAAACACCTCGTCAGGAATATCGATGCGCACCAGGTAACGGTTCAAGGGCAAGGCG
>JAEUNV010000307.1 GCA_016790385.1 Zoogloea sp. | reverse complement strand
GGTGGTGGCGACCAGAAGGCCAAGGCAGACGGCAATCACGAGCAGCATCGCTGCGCTCCGACAAGGGAATCGGGCGCCATTCTGGGCCTGATTCCACCGCCGTCAAAGCCCCTTGTGGGGCTACCACGGGCTGCGTGCCCGCCTGCGGCCCTCACAACGGGAGCAACCGCCCGCGCGCCCTGCCGGTGCCACCCGCGCACCAGCGCTGTGCGCCGCGGACGATGCCGGCGTTGGAATCGGTGTGCCGCCCCGGCATCAAGCGCGGGCCGCGCCGCAAGGAATGTCCATGGCCTGCACGCCGCCGGCCCGCTGCACCTGCGCCGCCCTTCGGCACCCCGCGCCCCACGGGCAAATCCGGCACCGCACATGACCCCATGCCAGCGGCGTTCGTACCCGACGACGCCCAGGCGGTGGAGTGAATCGTGCTTGGAGCCCCCCATGACCCTCTATCTGATTGCCACCCTGCTGGCCTCCGCCCTCCTTGCCGTGGCCCTCGGCGACGCGGGCCAGCCCTCGCCGGCGGTGTGGGGCCTGCCCCTGTTGCCGGCCCTGGCCTGGGCCGCCCTGCGGGTCGGCGCCGAACGGCCCGTCGCCCCCCTTCCCCATGGTCACAGCGACACGGCGGGCCAGCCCCTCACCCATTTCGCCCTGCACAGCGGGCAGCCCGCCCTGCTGGCCGATGGCGGGCACATCGCCAATGCCAACCAGGCCCTGCTGCGCACCCTCGGGCTGGAGGGGCGCGGTGATGAGCTGATCGGCATGCCCCTGGACAACATCGTGCATCCCAAGCACCACAGCCGACTCACCGCGCTGCTGGCCGCCGAGACCGCCTCCGGAGATGCGGGCGTGATCACCCTGCTGCGGGCCGACGGGGTGCCCTGGCTGGCCCGCCTGAGCCTGTTCCGCGGCGACCGCTCCCCCGTCGCCCTGCTCCAGTTCGGCGCCCCGGCCGACCTGCCCGACGCCGGCCCCGACCGCCAGTGGGGCAACCGCCTGGCCCATTTCGCCGGCGAGATCCTCTTTGCCCTCGACAGCCAGCTGCTGGTCACCTGGCTCAACCCCCAGTGGGAGAAGGCCAGCGGACGCCCGGTGGCCGACAGCCTGTTCCTGCCCTTCCTGCCCCTCTTCCACTTGGAAGACCGGGCCGCCCTGACCAAGGGCCTGCGCCAGTTGCAGGCCGGCGAGCGGGATGCCCTGACCCTGGAAGTGCGCACCCTGGCCGGCCGCGCCCTTGGCCCCCGCTGGGTGGAGCTGCGCGCCTGGCCCCTCGACCTGCCCGCCGGCGGCGAGGCCGGCATCGTCGGCATGCTGCTCGACATCGACCAGCGCCGCCGCCACGAGGAAGCCCTGCGCGCCCAGCGGCGCAGCCTGCACACCATGCTCGACAACCTGCCGGGCATGATCTACCGGGGCCAGAACGACAAGCACTGGACCATGGAATTCGTCAGCGAGGGCTGCTTCGAGCTCACCGGCTACACCCCGCTGGAGCTGGTAGACAACCAGTCGGCCCGCTTCGCCGACCTGATCCACCCGGAAGACCGGGACTTCGTATGGAACTACGTGCAGATGCGCCTGACCCGGCGCGAGCGCTACGAGCTCAGCTACCGCATCATCGACCGGGACGGCCAGACACGCTGGGTGTGGGAGCAGGGCCGGGGCATCCATTCGAGCCGGGGCGAGTTCCTCGGCCTGGAGGGCTTCATCACCGACGTGAGCAGCAGCCGCGGCGCCCAGGAAGAGGCCCGGCGCCGCCTCTTCTTTGACAATGCCGCCGGCCTCCTGAGTTTCAGCCTGTTCCTCGACCGTCTCCAGCACCTCTTCCGGCACGCCCCCATTGCCGGCTACCCCTTCGCCCTCTTCCATCTGGCGGTGGACGCCCTCGACGGCATCCAGGCCGAGCATGGCCCGGCCATGGCCGAACGGGTGATGGTGGAAAGCGGCAAGCGCCTGCGGGTGGTTCACAGCGACTGCAATGGCGCGGCCCGTCATGGGGACGGCTTTGCCGTGCTGATTGCCGACTTCCGCCCCGAAACCCTGGCCTGGGCCGGCCCGTGCAATGCGGCCCCCGCTTCGGAGGCGGGCCTGCACCACCTGGCCACAGCCCTCGCCGGCCTGATCGAACGCCCCCTGCGCATCGACGGGCACACCATCAACGTGGGCGCCCGCGTCGGTATCGCGCCGGCACCATCAACGTGCGCGGACGCGGCGGCGATGCTGGCCGAAGCGGTCAGTTCCCCGTCGTAGCTGCCCCGATGCCGTACTTCTCCATGCGATAGCGCAGGGTATCGCGGCTGATGCCCAGCTCCCGCGCGGCCCGCGAGACATTGCCACCGGTCAGGGCCAGGGCCTGAGCCAGCATCTCCCGCTCAACCCGCTCCAGGGCGGAACCGCGCGCATCGGCAGACATCACCCCGCCGGGGGCCGGCTGCTCGACGGGTCGGGCCTCGGGGCTGCGCGGCAGCAGCAGATCGCCCGGGCCGATGTTGGACCCGCTGACAAACAGCACGGCCTGCTCCACCAGATTGCGCAGCTCCCGCACATTGCCCGGCCAGGGATGGGACACCAGCGCCGCCTCGGCGGCCGGGGTGAAGGCCAGGCCGTTCTTGCGGTAGCGCTGGCCGAATTCGACAAGAAAGTGCCGGGCCAGCTGTAGCGAATCGCCCACCCGCTCGCGCAGGGGCGGGACATTGATCTGCAGCACCCGCAGGCGGAAATACAGATCGGCACGGAACAGGCCCTGGCGGATGTGATCCTCCAGATCCTGGTTGGTGGCGGCAACGATGCGCACATTCACCTGGCGCTCCTGCACCGAACCCAGGCGGCGCACCCGGCCGTCCTCAATCACCTTGAGCAGCTTGGCCTGCAAGGCCCGGTCCATCTCGCCGATCTCGTCGAGAAACAGGCTGCCCCCGTCGGCGGCCTCGAGCAGGCCGAGCTTGCGTTCGCGGGCATCGGTGAAGGCGCCGCGCTCGTGGCCGAAGAGTTCCGACTCCAGCAGGTTGGCCGGCAGCGCTGCGCAATTCACCTCCACGAAGGGCTTGTCCCGGCGCTCGCTGCAAAAGTGGGTGGCCCGCGCCACCAGCTCCTTGCCGGTGCCGGTCTCGCCAATGATGAGCACCGGCGGCAGGGTCTCCTGGGCTTCGATGCCGGCAATGCGCTTTATCCGCTCGCGCAGCTCGCACATCACCGTGCTGTCACCCACCAGCGACTCGAGCTGCCCGGCGTCCCGTTCCCGCGCCTCGAAATAGCGCAGGCGGCTGCTCTCGCGCTGGCGCTCGGTGAGCAGGCCGATGCGCTGGCGCAGCTCGCCCAGGGCCACCGGCTTGGTGAGCAGGTCGTTGGCCCCGGCCTTCATGGCGTCCACGGCCAGCTCGATGCTGCCGTGGCCGGTGATCATCAGGATGGGCACCTCCGGGTCGAGCCGGCGGATGCGTCCGATCACCATCAGCCCGTCCATGTCGGGCAGGCGATAGTCCAGCACCACCAGATCAGGGCCGAAGGCGGAACAGGCCTCCAGGCCATCGGCAGCCGTCAGGGCCACCCGCACGCTGTGCCCGCCCTTCTCCAGGAATTTGGCGGCGTTGCGGGCAAAGGTCTCTTCGTCGTCAACAATCAGGATGTTCGCCATGGCTCAGGCCCTGGAAAAAAGGAGGGTCACCGTCGTGCCGCCCTCGGGCCTGCTGAGCACGCGGATCGCGCCATCAAAGCGCTCGATGATCCGCTTGGCCAGCGGCAAGCCCAGACCGAGGCCCTTCGGTTTGGTGGTGAAAAATGGCCGGAACACCTGGCCGATGACATCCGGCGGAATACCCGGCCCCGAATCAATGATGTCCACCTGCAGGTGGCCGCCATCGGGCACCGACAGGCGCAGCACGCAATCCCCACCCTCGCCCATGGCCTCGGAGGCATTGGCGATCAGGCTCAGGATGACCTGACGGAACAGCGAGGTCTCGCCGCGCACCAGAAAGAGCCCCGCGCCGCAATCCACGGCGATGCGCTGCCGGCGCCGGGCAAAGGTGGCCTCCGACTGACTGGCGCATTCCCCCAGCAGGCTCGCCAGATCCACCTGCCCGCCTGTGTCGGAGCCGGTGCCCGCATAGGTGAGCAGCTCGGTGATGCAGCCGCTGATGCGGTCCACCTGCGCGATGATGTCCCGCGCCTCGTCCGAGCAGTCCTCCCCCGGTGATTCCAGGGTCAGCTCGGCACAGGCGCGGATTGACGACAGGGGGTTGCGGATGTTGTGGGCTACCGACGAGGTCAGCTCCCCCACCACGGCCAGCATCTCGGCATTGAGCAGGCGGGCATGCTGGCGCTTGATGGTGCTGTCGGCGCGCCGGATCAGCCAGAACAGGGTGCCATAGAGCAG
>JAEUNV010000305.1 GCA_016790385.1 Zoogloea sp. | reverse complement strand
GCCGGGCGTCCACATCGGCCAGCCAGGCGGCCAGACGCGGGTAGCTGCCGCCGGCCTCGATCTCGTAACGGGTTTCGACGAGCCCCTCGAACTCCACCTCGCGTCCGGGAAAGACCGGCTGTAGTTCAACCCCCCGGGCGTTGGCCAGATTTTCGAGCAGCACCGGCAATCGCGTGGGGGCGCTCGCCGGTGAGTCGAGCCGGCTTTCCCGGGCGCTGACCTCCTTTTCCAGGGCGTCGGCCTGCGCCCGACGGGCGGGCAGATCGGCAAGGGCTTCCCGCGTGCTCGTGTTCAGGGTGATGGCGCCCTGGTGGGCATGCCAGGCGGGGCGCAGGAACTGGCCCCAGCCCACCAGCAGCACCATGGCCAGCACGGCCGCGACAACCAGGCGCAGCACCCGCGGGTCGAGGTTGAGGAGGCGTTGCATCAGCCATGTCCCCCCGCCGCTGGGCGCAGGGGGCAGCTCACTGCAAACTCCACCAGCTCAAAGCGGGTGTAACGCCGGGCTTCACCGGGCGCGAGGGTGGGCTTCTGGCAGGGGCCGCGGCTGGCCAGGGCGTCCACAAAGCGACCGACGGCGGCCGCGTCGCTGGCCTTGCCACGGATGCCGAGGCTGCTGTCGGTGGCCGGCGGCGGAGAGCCCGGCGGGGGCAGCAGGGTGGGGCGGGAGTACTGGAGTTCGTCGAACCACAGGCCGTCTTCGAGGGCGAGGTCGAGGGGCTGAAGGACGCCACTGACCAGGCCGGGCCCGCGCAGGGTCGCGATCAGCGCCTCCTGGCGCTCCAGTTCGGCGTGACGGGCCTGGAGGGCGCTCAGGCGCGCGGTCTCCCGGTCGCCGTCGCGGCGCGCCGCCTGGAGTGCCTGGACCGCGCTTTGCGCATGGCGGGTGGAGACTTCCAGCCCCACGCGGACCGCGCCGATGCCGATCACCAGGCCGGCCACGGCCAGCGCTGCGTGACGCAGGGTGCGCCTGGCCTTGCGTTGGGCCCGCCAGGCGGCAGGAATGAGATCAATCTCCGGCACGGTGGACGACCCCCCTCAAGGCCAGACCGGCGGCCACCGCCATGCCGGCGGGCGGTTCGATGATCTCATCGGGGTTGCTCCCCGGCAGCTGCCAGGGGTTGAGGACGTGCACCGCCATGCCCAGCATGCGGCCGATATGCCCCGCCGCGCCCGGAAGCCGGGCCACGCTGCCGGCGAGGTAAATGCCGTCCACCGCGCCGCCGTGGGTCTGGGACGCAAAGTAGATGAGCACCCGGTTGACCTCCCGGGCGAGCTGCTGGAAATCGGGTTGAAGCAACTCGGTGATGGTTTCGCCGATCTCCCCTCCGGTATTGCCCAAGCCGTGGCGCCGCAGGAGTTCGAGGGCGCGCTCCGGAAGCAGATCGAGGTTGCGTGCCAGGGTGGTGGCGAGGCGCCTTTCGCCAAAGGGCAGGCTGCGGTCGAACATCAGGCGGCGGCCCCACAGCAGCGACAGATAAGTGTGTTCGATTCCGAAATTGATCAGCAGGAGATTGGCGCGGGGGTCGCCGACAACGACGGCGCGGGCGAGCCGGGCCAGGGCGGCGGGGCCGATGTCCACCGCCTGGGGGTCAAGGCCCGCGGCGGTGAGCAGATCGAGATGGGCCAGCACTTTGTCCCGCTGCGCCACGGCCACCACGGCGGAGCGCAGGTTGCTTTCCGGCGGGCGGCGGATGGGCAGGATGTCCACCACCGCGTCGTCA
>JAEUNV010000271.1 GCA_016790385.1 Zoogloea sp. | reverse complement strand
GAGGGGCTGGTGCGGGAGCGCTACGACTGGCGGGGCGCGGCGGCCTCGCTGGCCGACGCGGCCGGGCGGCGCCTGCTCGAAGCCCTGGGCATCTCGATGCTGGCACCCGCCGTGGCCTGGGCCCACCAGCACCGCCTGGGTGACATCCCGCTGGATGCGCCGCTTACGTGGGCCGCCCTGTTCATCGGCCAGGAGCTGGCCTACTACTGGGGGCACCGCCTGTCGCACCGCGTGCACTGGTTCTGGGCCAGTCACGCGGTGCACCACTCACCCCCGCAGCTCTCACTGATGAACGCACTGCGCCTGGGCTGGACGGGCAAACTGGCGGGCAATGCCCTGTTTGTTGTCCCGCTGGTGTGGATCGGGTTTGCGCCTGCGGCGGTGGTGCTGATGATGGGCCTCAACCTGCTCTACCAGTTCGGCCTGCACGCCCCCTGGCTGCCGCGTCTGGGGCCGCTGGAATGGGTGTTCAACACGCCGCGGCATCACCGCGTGCACCATGCCTGCAACCCGGAATACCTCGACTGCAACTACGGCGGCGTCCTCATCGTCTTCGATCGCCTGTTCGGCAGCCTGCGCATGGAGCAGCCGGGCGTGCCCCCGCGCTATGGCTTGAGTGAGCCCCTGCACAGCTACAACCCGCTGCTCATCAACCTGCATGGCTGGCTGCGTCTTTGGCGCGATCTGCACGCCGTGAGCGGCATGGTTCAGCGCTGGCGCGTGCTCACCGGCCCGCCAGGGCGGCAGGCGGACGTGCCCGCACGCCCGGCGCCTCCCCACGCCCCCGTCACTGCCACCCGAAGTGCCGGGCGTACCAGCCCTTCATCCACTGAACGAGGACCATGTAGGCCAGCAGGATGAGCGCCAGCCAGCCAAAGTAGGCCGCGGGCAGGGGCTGAAGCCGGAAGTAGGGGGCCAGCGGCCCCAGGGTGATGGCGAGCCCGGTGAGCATGGCACCGCCGGTGAGGGCGCCAAGCGGCAGGGATGCCCGACTTTCGAGGAAGGGGCGCTTGCGGGTACGGATGAGGTGCACGATCAACGTCTGAGACAGCAGCCCCTCAACGAACCAGCCCGACTGGAAGAGCGTCTGGGCGGCCGGGGTGGTGGCCTGAAACACCCACCACATCAAGCCGAAGGTGACCAGGTCGAAGATCGAACTGACCGGGCCAAAGCACGCCATGAAGCGCCCCAGGCCGTCCACATTCCAGTGCTGGGGCGCACGCAGCAGCTCCTCGTCCACGTTGTCGAACGGGATGCCGGTCTGGGAGATGTCGTAGAGCAGGTTCTGCAACAGCAGGTGCATGGGGAGCATGGGCAGGAAAGGCAGGAAGACGCTGGCCACGAGCACGGAAAAGACATTGCCGAAGTTGGAGCTGGCCGTCATGCGGATGTACTTGAGCATGTTGGCGAAGGTCTTGCGGCCTTCGCGCACCCCATCCACCAGCACCATCAGGCTCTTTTCAAGCAGGATGATGTCGGCGGCTTCCTTGGCGATGTCCACCGCCGTATCCACCGAGATGCCAATGTCGGCCGCGTGCAGGGCCGGGGCATCGTTGATGCCGTCACCCATGAAGCCGACGACATGCCCCTTGCCGCGCAGGGCTCGCACAACCCTCTCCTTGTCGATGGGGGAGAGCTTGGCGAAGACGGTGGTGCTTTCCACCGCGCCCCCCAGGGCGGCGTCGTCCATGCGGGCGATGTCGGCGCCCTGCAACATGCCGCCCACCGCCAGCCCCACCTCCCGGCACACCCGGGCGCTCACCAGGCCGTTGTCACCGGTCAACACCTTGACCGTCACCCCATTGGCACGCAGGGCCGCCAGGGCCGGGGCGGCACTGTCCTTGGGGGGGTCGAGAAAAGCCACGTAGCCTGCAAGGGTCAGGCCGGCCTCATCAGCAACGCCGCAGCCCTCCCGCCCGGACGGCAGGCGGCGGGTGGCAACCCCCACCACGCGCAGGCCATCGGCGTTCATGGCGTCGGTGATCGTCCGGACGTGGGCGAGCAGTTCAGGCGTCAGGGGAACGACCGATTCACCCCGGCGCACCTGGGTGCAGGCCGCGATCACCTCTTCTATCGCGCCCTTGCAGATCAGCAGGTCGCCGTCCCCCCGCCCCGCCACCACCACCGACATGCGGCGCCGCTGGAAGTCGAAGGGAATCTCATCCACCTTGCGATAGCTTCCGGTCAGGTCGCGGCCGGCCAGTTCATCCGCCCGTGCCAGCACCGCCACATCCAGGAGGTTTTTCAGACCCGTCTGGTAATGGCTGTTGAGCCACGCATATTCGAGCACTTGCAGCGAATCCTGGCCATCGATGTCGATATGGCGTTGCAGGACGATGTGGTCCTGGGTGAGGGTGCCGGTCTTGTCGGTGCATAGCACATCCATCGCGCCAAAATTCTGGATGGCATCGAGGCGCTTGACGATCACCTTCTTGCGCGACAACAGCACCGCCCCCTTGGCGAGGGTGGAGGTGACGACCATCGGCAGCATCTCGGGGGTCAGGCCGATGGCCACCGACAGGCTGAACAGAAAGGCCTCCAGCCAGTCGCCCTTGGTGAAGCCGTTGATCAGGAAGACCACCGGGGTCATCACCGCCATGAAGCGGATCAACAGCCAGCTCACCTTATTGACCCCCGCCTGGAAGGCCGACGGCGCGGGCTCGACCGCGTTCACCCGCTCCGCCAGGGTGCCGAAATAGGTGCGCGCGCCAGTGCCGATGACCACGCCGCTGGCCGCGCCGCTGAGCACCGTGGTGCCCATGAAGGCAATGGTGTCCAGGTCGAGGGGGCTGGCCGGTGCGGGGCCGCGGGCAGTGGAAAATTTTTCGACAGGCAGCGCCTCGCCGGTCATCGCGGCCTGGCCAATGAACAGATCCTTGGCGGTCAAGAGGCGCAGGTCGGCGGGGACCAGATCGCCCGCCGACAGCATCACAATGTCGCCGGGCACCAGGTCGGCGATGGGCAGCTCGACGCTGCGCAGTGCCCGGCCGTCCACTTCCAGGTAACGCGCAGCATCGTCGGCACTGTCGCTGCCCCGCCGCAGCACCGTCGCCCTGCTGCCCACCATGGCCTTCAAGGCGTCGGCGGCCTGGCCCGAGCGCCGCTCCTGCACAAAGCGGATCAGGGTGGACAGCACCACCATACAGCCGATCACCGTGGTGGCCTTGTGATCGCCGGTTGCCCAGGAAACCGCCGCCAGGAGCGAAAGCAGGAGGTTGAAGGGGTCGATGTAGCAATGCCACAGATGCAGCCAGCCGGGCATCGGCTTCTCGTGAACCACCCGGTTCTCGCCGCTCCTGCGGCGGATGCGGGCCGCCTGGGGCGCGTCGAGTCCGTCCGGATGGGCATGCAGGCGGGAGAGCAGATCGGCGGGTGCCTCGGTGGCTGCTGCCGTGAGGCTATGGGCCAGATCGGGTGGCACCGCCTTGCTGACGGGGGCGTGGCGAAACAGCTCGAAACTGAAGTGACGCAGGAAGTGCCGGGCGGCGCGCCTGCGCCGCAGGCGGGCAACAAAGTGGGAACGCAAGAGCGAGTGCTTCATCGGAATGCCCCGGGTGTGAATCGAGTCTACCGGAAGCCACGGCTGCCAATCTGACCAGGATCAGCCCACGGCCCTCAACCCGCGCTCCGGCTCATCTGGCCGGTGTCTGGTACATTGCGGGCCGTTCCTCCCGCGTCCCCGTCGCCCATGCAAGCGCTTCTCGATGCCATTGCCACGATGCCCCTGCCCGTTGATGCCCGGCGGATTTTCCATGGCCGGGGCGGCCTGTACCCGGGCTGCGAGCAATGGACGCTGGATGCCTACCCGCCGGTGTGGCTGGTGACGAGTTTCGTACCCGCCACAGAGGCCGAACTGTCCGCGCTGCACGCGGCCCTGACGGCACGGTGGATGCAGCTCAACCCGGACGCCCCCTTGAACTGGGTTTATCAATACCGTCATGAAGCCCGCGCGGAGACCCGTCTGATGGCAGGCAGCGTGCCGGAACCCCATGTGGTGACGGAGGACGGCGCGAGCTTCCGGGTACATCTGCTGCGCGGGCTGAACCACGGATTCTTCCTCGACATGGCGGAAGGCCGGCGCTGGGTGCGCGCGCTGGGGACGACTCACCCCGGGCTCAAGGTGCTTAACCTGTTTGCCTACACCTGTTCCTTCTCGGTGGTGGCCTTGCAGGCGGGCGCTAGGCAGGTGATCAACGTGGATATGAGCGATGGCGCCCTGGCCATCGGCAAGCGCAACCATCAGCTCAACGGCCTCGGTGGCGGCGCGAGCTTTCTACCCCACGACATTTTCAGTTCGTGGGGGAAGATCACCCGTGGCGGCCCCTATGATCTGGTCTTGCTCGACCCGCCCAGCTACCAGAAGGGCAGTTTCATTGCCGAAAAGGACTACGCCCGCCTGATACGCCGCCTGCCCGACCTGGTGGCACCGGGTGGGCATGCTCTGCTTTGCCTCAATTCGCCCAAGCTCGGCGTGGCCTTTTTGCGGGACGCGATGGCGGCGCAGGCACCGGGCTTTCACTTCATGCAACGGCTGCCCAACCCACCGGCGTTTGCCGATGTGTCGGACGAGCGCGCGCTGAAGGTGCTGGTTTACAAGGCACCTGACTGACCCGCTCAATGCACGGCGGTCAGGGGTGCTGCCTCGGCACTGCCCTCCTCCACCCGTGAGATGGGCAGATTCACGGTAAAGGTGGTGCCCCGCCCCACCACGCTGTGCACGTCGATGCTGCCGTGATGCCTGCCGATGATGCCGTAGGCGATGGAGAGCCCGAGACCGGTGCCCTTGCCGACGGGCTTGGTGGTGAAGAAGGGCTCGAAGAGGTGGGGCAGGTTCTCATCGGGGATGCCAACACCGGTATCGCTGATGACGATTTGAGCCACACCGTCGGGCCCATGGCGGGTGGCAATGGTGATCTCGCCCTTGTCGACAATGGCGTGGCCGGCATTGACCAGCAGGTTCATGAACACCTGATTGAGCTGGGAGGCGATACAGCACACCTGGGGCAGGGTGGGGTCGTAGTGCTTGACCACGGTGCACTTGTACTTGAGTTCGTTCCAGATGATGTTGAGGGTCGAGTCGATGCAGGCGTGAATGTCGGCCCAGCCCCAGCCGGCCTCGCCGACGCGGGAAAAATCCTTCAGGTTCTGCACGATCTCCTGGACCCGGAAAAGTCCGTCCTTCGATTCGGCCAGGAGCTGAAAGATGTCTTCACGCAGGAAATCGAAGTCCTTCTTGCGCTTCAGGTCGACGAGGGCGGCGGCGGCTTCGGGGGAGAGGGCGGCGGCGGCATGCTCGTCATAGGCGGCGATGATCTCGAAAATACCACCCAGGTAGCCTTCCAGCGTGCTCACGTTGGAGCGGACAAAGCCGATGGGATTGTTGAGTTCGTGGGCGACACCCGCGGCGAGCTGCCCCAGGGATGCCATCTTCTCCGACTGGAGAAGCTGGTTCTGGGCCTCTTCGAGCTTGCGGTTCAGTTCCCGCTGGTGGGCCAGGGAGGCCGCCAGCTGTTCGCGCTCCTTGCGCAGATCCGCCTCCGCCGCGACCCGATCAGTCACGTCGCTGGCGTATACCACGACCCGCAGGGGCAGGCCGGGCACCGGATAGACGGTGACGTGGAAGATGCGATCGTCCCAGGCCGCATCCACTTCACTGGTGTGGTCGGTGCGGATCACCTCGGCGATCTGGTCGGAAACCGGGATACCGAATTCGGGGGGCAGGAGGTCGAAGAGATTGCGCCCGCTCAGCCTGGCGGGGGTGGCCTGGAACTGTTCGGCCCCAATACGGTTGATGGCCAGGATGGCGCCCTCGGGGCTGATCATGGCGATGAGCTGGTCGGCGCTGTCGAGCACCGCGCGCAGGGCCGCGGTCCGCTCGGTGACGCTGGCTTCCAGGTTGGCGTTGTGGTCACGCAGGGCGTCCTGGGCGCGTTTCAGTTGCAGGTGATTACGGATGCGCGCCAGCAGGATGGCCGGACTGAAGGGTTTGGTGATGTAGTCGGCAGCGCCGAGGGACAGACCGTGCTGTTCATCCTCATCGGTCACCCGGGCCGTCACGAAGATCACCGGAATGGCCCGGGTGGCGTCGCGGGCACGCAGGCGCTCCATCACTTCGTAGCCATCCATCTCGGGCATCATCACGTCGAGCAGGATCAGGTCGGGCGGCGGAGACTGCGCTGCAATCGCGAGGGCCGCCACGCCGGATTCCGCCGTCAGCACGCGGAAGTGTCCTTCGAGCATGCGACTGACCGCCTTGAGATTGATCCGCGAGTCATCCACCACCAGGATCGTGCCAGCCATCGCCGCCGCCGGGGCAATCGGGTTGGTGACCTGCACAACTTCCATCTTGATCTCTCCGCATTTGCCGACACGACGCCTTTGCGTCACGCACCACCTATCCTTGTGGGTGCCTACGGTTCGGCAAAGCGGCAACTTGAGCCAGGAATGGGAGAGTTCGACAACTTCATCACGCATCCTTGCAGCGCGGAGCGTGCTCCGACCGACCCGACAAAAAAGCAACGGCGCCCTGGGGCGCCGTTGCTTCAGTCAGGCCGATTCCGCGTGGAATCAGGCGGCATTCCGACGCCGACGCAGGGCAGCCATGCCAGTGATGGCCAGACCGACCAGCGCAGCGGAGGCAGGCTCCGGAACCCGATTGGGATTGTTCGGGTTGTTCGGGTTGCCACCGGGGTCGCCCAGGTAGAAGCTGTCGATACCGATGTCGGTGCGCAGGCCGTCGGTATCGCTCCACGCGATCACCTCCAGGGTCTGGACGGTGGAGGTGGCGGTGAACATCATGGTTTGCCAGGTCCAACCCTGGAACACGCCAAAGTCAGGAATGTTCATGTGCGCAGAGTCGTGGCTTTCCGTGCCGAAGACAACGCGCCAGAAGCCGCCGGTTTCGGACCAGATGCTGCGCGAAATGCTCTGCTCGAAGGAGATTTCATACACCTGACCAACGACCAGCCCGGTGAGGCCGATCTGCAGCGCGCTCTCGGTCCAGGTGGGTTGCCAGCCGATGCCATGGAGGAACTGGCCGCCCGTGCTGCTGGGTGCCCAGGTGTAGCTCGCGAAGTTGGTATTGCCATCGAAGGTGTCCGGCGTACCGCTCGTGGTCGTCCAACCCGGCGGAACTTCGGAGTTATGGATATTGGTGTTTCCGAGGTAACCCTCGAAGCCGCCATTGGCGAAGGTAAGCGCGCTGGCCTGTCCCGCAAATCCCAGAACCGCGGCGAACGCAGCCGCCTTGATCAATTTTCCCGTTGTTTTGCCCATTGCAATATCCCCTATTAGGTGCTGACGGTAGAACCAACCGCCAAATCTGTACATCGATCAGTCAATCGAAACTTCTCGATGTTGAGGGTCTACGCATAATTCGCGCCAAAAACAATTTTTCGTTAAAATTCATGGCAATAGTCATGAACTGCAAATAATTCTGAGCGAATCTGTCAATTCTGCCGACACTCTGCATGTACGGCCGGGAAGGTCGGGATCGGGCTGATGGTGAC
>JAEUNV010000176.1 GCA_016790385.1 Zoogloea sp. | reverse complement strand
TGCTCCACCTGGGCGCGCAGACGGCCGCCCTCGAAGATGGGCTGGGTCAGGCCGGCGCCGATGGACCACACTGCGGCGGCGGGGCTGAACAGATCCGACAGGTCGCGGCTTTCCCTACCGAAGGAGCCGGTCAGGGTGATGCTCGGGAACAGGGCGGCCTTGGCCACCCCGATCTTGGCGTTGGCGGCGATCAGGTCGGTTTCGGCCTTGCGTACATCGGGGCGGGCTTCGAGCAGGCTGGAGGGCAGGCCGGCCGGGGGCGTCGGCGGCACCGGCAGGCTGCGCAGATCACCCGCGCCCACCTTCAGGCCGGGCTGGCCGACCAGCAGGCCGAGGAGGCTTTCGGCCAGGGCACGGCTTTTCTCCAGTTGCACCTGGGCTGCGGTGTAGGTGGCGAGGGCGCCTTCGGCCTGCTGTACGTCGAGCTGCGACGCATAGCCGCCGTCGAAGCGCACGCGGGCGAGCTGGGTGCTCCTGGCCTGGCTGCTCACCGAGTCGCGATTCACCAGCAGCTGGGCATCGATGGCACGCAGGTTGAGATAGGCCTGGGTGACGCTGGCGGCGAGGCTCAGGGATACCGTTTCACTGGCATAGCGGGTTCCCAGGGCCTGGGCCCGCGCAGCTTCCGAGGCGCGCCGCAGTCGGCCCCACACGTCCAGCTCGAAGGACGTGGAGAGGCCGATCTTGTTGGTGTTGCGGAGCAGTCCGGTGGGTTCGACGGCGTTGGGCAGGATGGTGCGACTGCGCGAAACGCCGGCATTGGCGTCGATCTGGGGCAGCAGGGCGGCATCCACCTGGCGCAACACGGCATCGGCTTCCTCGATGCGGGCCGCGGCAGTCAGGGCGTCCGGACTGCTGGCGAGGGCCTGATCGACCAGGGCTGTGAGCTGGGCGTCGCCGAACAGGGTCCACCAGCGGCTGTCCACCGCCGGCGCGGTGGTGGGGTCGCTGGCTGCCGCTGCGTTGGCGTAGCTTTCGGGCAGGGCAACCCGGGCGTCGGGGCGCTGATAGTCGGGGCCGAGGGCGCAGCCGGCCAGGGCCAGGGGGATGGCCAGCGCCAGCAGGGTCAGTCGGGGGCGGATCACGGCTTCACCTCCTCGGTGGCGGCGGGGCTGTGGGGCAGGTTGCCCGCCGGATGGCGGGACTTGCCACGACTCAGCCACTTGAAGAACAGGGGAATGAAAATGGTGGCGATGAACGTAGCGGCGATCATGCCGCCCACCACGCCGGTGCCCATCGAGCGCCGCGCGGCGGCGCCTGCGCCCGACGAGATCGCCAGGGGCAGTACGCCAAGGATGAAGGCCAGGGAGGTCATCACGATGGGGCGGAAGCGCAGCCGGGCTGCCTCCACCGCCGCATCGATCACGCTCATGCCTTCGGCCTGCTTCTGGGCGGCGAACTCGACGATCAGGATGGCGTTCTTGGCGGCCAGACCAATCAGCACCACCAGCCCGATCTGGAAGTAGATGTCGTTGGGCATGTTGCGGATAAGCACGGCCACCAGCGCACCGAACATGGCGAAGGGCACCGCCATGATCACCGCCAGGGGCAGGGACCACTTCTCGTACTGGGCCGCCAGGATCAGGAAGACCATGATGATGCCGAACACGAAGGCGATGACGGAGGCGCTGCCGGTGCGCTTTTCCTGGAAGGCCTGCCCAACCCACTCGGTGCGATAGCCTTCGGGCAGGGTGGCGAGGGCCACTTCCTCGACGGCCTTGATGGCGTCACCGGAGCTGTAGCCCGGGGCGGCGTTGCCCAGCACCTTGGCCGACACGAAGCCATTGAAGCGCTCCACCAGCTCGGCGCCGGTGATGGTGCTTACCTTGGCCACCGCCGACAGGGGCACCATGGCACCGCTGGCGCTGCGCACATAGGGCTTGAGCAGGTCTTCGGGCTGCATGCGGTAGGCGGCGTCGGCCTGGACCTGGACCTTGTAGGTCTTGCCACTGCGGTTGAAGTCATTGACGTAGAGGACGCCGGTGCTGGCCTGAAGGGTGGCGTAGATGGAGTCGAGGGGGATACCCATGGACAGGGCCTTTGGCTCATCCACTTCCACGTAGAGCTGGGGGGCGGTTACGCGGAAGAAGGTGTTGAGCCCGGTCAGTTCGGGGCGCTGCTTGAGGGCTTCGACGAACTGCCCGGTGACCGCGGCGAGGTTGCGCGGGTCGCCATCGGCGCGGTTTTGCACGTATACCTCGAAGCCACCGGCGGTGCCGAGGCCCTGGATGGGGGGCGGGTTGAAGACCAGCCCCATGCCGTCCGGCAGGCTCATGCCGATGCCCATGAACTTGCCGGCCATCTCACCGGTGGTGACGGTGCGCTGATCCCAGGGTTTGAAGATGATGAAGGTGGTTGCCACGCTGGGCCGGTTGTTGCCGGTGATGAAGTCCACCCCGTTGATGAAGAAGATGTTCTCGATGTCGTCGGACATGACGCGCTGGCGCATCTGCTCCGCGGCGACACCGGTGCGCTGCCCGGAGGCGCCATCGCTGAGGGTGACGAAACCGAACAGATAGCCCTGGTCTTCCGAGGGAACGAAACTTCCCGGCACCACGCGCAGCAGCCAGGCGGCGGCACCGATGGTCAGCAGGAACACCAGGGTGCCGACGATGCCGTGACGCAGGGTCAGGCCGACGGTGTTGGTGTAGCTGCGGGTGAAGCGATCAAACAGGCGGTTGAAGGGCCGGAACAGGGGCTTCTCTTCGTGGGTGGGCTTGAGCAGCAGGGCGCACAGGGCGGGGGTCAGGGTCAGGGCGACGATGCCCGAGATGACCACCGCCACCGCTACCGTCACGGCAAACTGCTTGTAGAGCATGCCGGCGATGCCGCCCAGGAAGGCCACCGGCACGAACACGGCGCACAGCACCAGCACGATGGCGATGACGGCCCCCGACACCTCGCGCATGGCCTCGATGGCGGCGTCCTTGGGCGACATCTTCTGTTCGTTCATCAGGCGCTCTACGTTCTCGAGCACCACGATGGCGTCATCCACCACGATGCCGATGGCCAGCACCATGGCGAACAGGGTGAGGGTGTTGATGGAGAAGCCGAACAGCCACATGCCGGCGAAGGTGCCGATCAGGGACACCGGCACCGCCACGATGGGGATCAGGGTGGCGCGCCAGTTCTGGAGGAACAGATACACCACGGCGATCACCAGCAGCGCCGCCTCCAGAAGCGTCTTGATGACCTCCTTGGCCGACTCCTGGATGAAGCGGGTGGTGTCGTAAGGCACGAAATACTCCATGCCCTTGGGGAACTGCTTGGACATCTCGTCAAGCCGCGCGCGCACCATCTTGGCAGTTTGCAGCGCGTTGGCGCCGGACTGGAGGTAGATGCCCATGCCGGAAACGGGGGAACCGTTCACCCGGGCGCTACGGTCGTAGTTGTCGGCGCCCAGCTCAATGCGGGCCACGTCCTTGAGCCGCACCAGACCGTTGGCGCCTTCGGCTCGCAGCACGATGTTGCCGAAGTCCTCGACGGTCAACAGGCGCCCCTTGGCGGTGACGGTGTAGGTGAGCTGCTGGCCGTTGAGCACCGGCTCGGCGCCGATCTTGCCGGCGGCGTTCTGGGCGTTCTGGACACGGATGGCGGCGGCGACGTCGGAAGTGGTGATTCCGAGCTTGGCCATCACGTCGGGTTTCAGCCAGACGCGCATGGCGTAGATCGGGTCGAACAGCTGTGCGTCGCCCACGCCGGGGATGCGGCGGATCTCCTCCACCACGTTGAGGGAC
>JAEUNV010000328.1 GCA_016790385.1 Zoogloea sp. | reverse complement strand
CAAAAAGCATAAATCAGCCATAGGCCAGCTCCCGTACACGCTCCAGCGCCTCCTCAATGCGTTCAACCGGAATCACACGCATCCCAGGGATATCCTGCTTGGGCGCATTGGCCCGCGGCACAAGGGCAAGGGTGAATCCCAGTTTGGCAGACTCCTTCAGGCGCTCCTGGCCACGCGGTGCGGGACGGATCTCGCCAGCCAGGCCAACCTCCCCGAAGACCACCAGTTCCCGCGGCAAGGGGCGATTGGTGAGGGAGGATACGATCGCCAGCAGCACCGCGAGATCGGCGGCGGGCTCTGCGATCTTCACGCCCCCTACGGCGTTCACAAAAACATCCTGGTCGAAGCACACTACGCCGGCATGGCGATGCAGCACCGCCAGCAGCATGGCCAGCCGATTCTGCTCAAGGCCAACGGAGAGACGACGGGGGCTCGGACTGTGGGCACTATCCACCAGCGCCTGGATCTCGACCAGGAGCGGACGGGTGCCTTCCTGGGTGACCAGCACGCACGAACCGGCCACCTGCTGGCCATGCTGGGAAAGGAAGATCGCCGACGGATTGGAGACGCCTTTCAGCCCCCTCTCGGTCATGGCAAAAACGCCCAGTTCATTGACAGCGCCAAAGCGGTTCTTGAAGGCTCTTACGAGGCGGAAGCTGGAGTGCGTGTCACCTTCAAAATACAGGACCGTATCAACAATGTGCTCCAGCACCCTCGGCCCCGCCAGGGCGCCGTCCTTGGTTACATGGCCCACCATGACCAAAGTGGTTCCGCCTTGCTTGGCAAAGCGGGTGAGTTGGGCAGCGCATTCGCGTACCTGTGCCACGGAGCCCGGGGCCGAGCCAAGACTTTCCGAATAGACCGTCTGTATCGAGTCGACCACCGCCACGTCGGGCTTGATAACCCGCAGGGTGGAAAGGATTCGCTCAAGATTGATTTCCGGCAGGAGTTGCAGGTTTTGCGCATCGAGCTGAAGGCGCCCTGCCCTCAGGGCCACCTGCTCGGCCGACTCCTCGCCACTGACGTACAGCGCCCGCAGACGAGTGGAGAGGAGCGACAGTGCCTGAAGCAGCAGGGTGGACTTGCCAATACCCGGGTCGCCCCCGATCAACACCACGCCCCCGGGAACCAGACCACCGCCCAGCACCCGATCAAACTCGTCGATGCCTGTCGGCACGCGGGGAGATTCCCGTGGATGGATATCGGCAAGGGTCTGCAAACGGCCGGTGTCGCCAGCCAGGGCGCTGAAGCGCTTGGAAACCGCCGTCTCGGGTTCGATCACCGATTCGACGAGCGTGTTCCAGGCCTTGCACTGCGGGCATTGCCCCTGCCACCGGGGGGATCGGCCACCGCATTCCGAGCACACATACTCGGTCTTACCTTTGGCCATCCGCGCTAATCCCCAAGCACCGTGACCGGCACCCGGGAGGCCAGGGCGCAGAACAGTTCATAACTGATGGTGCCCGCCGCAGCGGCCACCTCGTCGGCAGGCAGGCCGTTCCCCCACAGAATGACCGGCGAACCGACGCCCGCCTCCTCCAGGTGGGTGAGGTCACATGCCAGCATGTCCATGGAAACCCGCCCCAGAGTTCGGGTGCGGCGGCCACCGACCAGAATGGGGGTCCCGGTGGACGCGTGACGGGGATAACCATCCGCGTAGCCACAGGCAACAATACCAATGCGCATCGGCCCATCCGCCTCGAAGGTGCCGCCATAGCCGACTCGATCACCGGCGGCAAGTGCCTGAACCGCGATGATCTCGCTGCCGAGGGTCATCACCGGCTTAAGGCCGAGGTCTTCGGCACTGTACATATCAGGCATTGGAGATCCGCCGTAGAGCATGATGCCCGGCCGGACGAGTTCGCCGGTGGCCTCCGGAAAGCGAAGCAATGCGGCTGAATTGGCCAGACTCAAGGGATGGCCGAGCCCTCCGGCAAGGGATTTGAACATGGCCATCTGGGCACCGATGCCCTCCTCATCATCGGCACGCGCAAAGTGCGTCATCAGCGTGATCTGACCGACGCAGGCGAGCGCACGGAGGCGCGCTAGCGCGGCGTCGAAGGTCGTGCGGTTGAACCCCAGGCGATTCATTCCCGAGTTGACCTTCAGCATCACGTCTATCGATGTCTCCAGCCCGGCCCGCTCCAGCATGGCCAGCTGCGCCTCACTGTGGATGACCGGTGTGAGTCCGAGTTCGGCGATCACCGGCAGATCAGCGGGCTCGAAGAACCCCTCCAGCAAGGCGATGGGCTGCGTCAGCCCGGCCTGCCGAAGCGCCCGGGCTTCAGCCAGATCCAGCAGGGCAAAGCCATCGGCCAAAGGGCCGAGCGCGCGAACTGCCCGGTCGAGCCCATGCCCATAGGCATTGGCCTTGACCACCGCGAAGGCTCGCGCTGAGCCGGCCTTGGCACGGGCGAGAAGGTAATTGTGACGCAGGGCCTCCAGATCGATGGAGGCACGAATCGGACGAGGCATGGATTCAGGCGTTTTCAGTGGTGCTGAGACGGCCGATTTCATCGGTGACGAAATCGGCGAAAGTATTGACCAGACGGGAGCGGAACTTGTCCTTGAGAAGAATCACTTCAAGGGGTGTGTAAAGACGCGGTGACAAGGGAACGCCCACCAGGCGGCCCGCCTCCACGGCGCTGCGGATCGCCGCGACTGAGGCTATCGCAATGCCGAAACCTTGGGCAGCCATGTGCTTGACCGCGGAAAGGCTGCCCAGCTCGGCCGCCACATTGAGATCCTCGAAGGGGATGCCGGCGGCGGCGAAAAACTGGTCGACCAGATCGCGGATCGCATTACCGGGCTCCCGGTGCAACAGCGGATAGGATACGAGTTGATCTGCCCGCACCGACCGCGCGCTAGCCAGGGGATGATCGGGAGCGACAATCAGCTGCAACTCGTCCCGCCCGGCACTGCGCCGGTCCAGGGTGGGCTGCTCGGTGACGATCTCGATCAGCCCGACATCCAGATTGCGGTCCATCACGCGGGTTTCAATGAGTTGGGAGTTGCCCACCGAAACCCTCGGGACCACTCGGGGATAACGGCGCTTGAACCCCTCAAGAAGGTAAGGCAGCCAATAGCTGGCAATGGTCGTGCTGGTACCCAGATGAAGAATGCCCGACAGCTCGTCGGTGAGTTCGGAAACCCGGGATTCGAGTTCCTCGCTCAAGCCGAGTATACGTTCGGCGTAAGCCATGACCAGCTCGCCGGCCGATGTCAGCGTGACCCGCCCGTGTCCCCGATCAAACAGCCGGGTATTGAACTGTTCTTCCAGTTGCTTGATCTGAAAGGTGACCGCGGGTTGGGTCATGAACAAGGCTTCGGCAGCCCGGGTGAAGGATCCGTGCCTCGCAACCGCGTGAAAAACCTGCAGACGTCGATCAGCCATGGCTCATAAATCCGGTTTATGAATACCCCATTGAATCACAACATTGATCCGACCGCCAGAACCGACATGGCCTTCGTGGTATAAAGCGCGGTCCGTCAAATTACCTGAGCTTCCATCCCTCTGCGATGCCCTTCGGCTTCTACATGATCATGGCGGCGCAGTTCTTCTCTGCGCTGGCCGACAACGCCCTGTTGATCGCCTCCATCTATGTGCTCAGGGAGATGCAGGCCCCTCAGGAATACGAACCGCTACTCAAGCTGTTCTTCACCCTGTCCTACGTGGTCCTGGCGGCATTTGTCGGCGCCTTCGCCGATTCAATGCCCAAGTGGCGGGTGATGCTGATCAGTAACACTATCAAGATAGCGGGCTGTTCCCTGATGTTCTTCGGCGTGCATCCCCTGATTGCCTACGCCATCGTCGGACTGGGTGCAGCGGCCTACTCTCCGGCAAAGTACGGCATACTCACCGAGTACCTGCCCCATCGCCTGCTGGTCGTGGCCAATGGCTGGATCGAAGGGCTGACGGTCGGCGCGATCATTCTGGGCACCCTGGTCGGCGGCATGCTCATCAAGCCCTCCTTCTCCCAGGCGCTGCTGAGTTTCGATTTTCCGCTGCTGGATACAGGAATCGATACGGTACCCGAGATGGCCTTGTGCGTGATCAGCGTGCTTTACGTGACGGCCGCCCTTTTCAACCTCAAGGTGCCGGATACCGGTGTGGACCACAAGGTTCTCAAGACAAACCCGGTATACCTGATCCACGACTTCACGCACTGCCTGAAGCTCCTGTGGCGGGACAAACTCGGCCAGATCTCCCTTGCCACCACCACACTCTTCTGGGGGGCCGGTGCGACCCTCCAGTTCATTGTGATCAAGTGGGCGGAGCAGGCCCTGCATCTGGACCTGTCCAAGGCCTCCATGTTGCAGGGTGTGGTCGCCGTGGGCGTCGCCATCGGCGCCGTGCTTGCGGCCCGCATGGTGTCCATGCGTTCGTCGGTCAAGGTGATTCCCCTCGGCATCGCCATGGGGGTGATCGTAAACGTCATGATCTTTGTTACCGACATGAACCTGGCCATGGCGTTGATGGTGCTTATCGGAGGTCTGTCGGGCTTCTTCGTAGTACCGATGAACGCCCTGCTCCAGCACCGTGGTCACATCCTGATGGGTGCCGGCCATTCCATCGCCGTGCAGAACTTCAACGAAAACCTCTCCATCCTGATCATGACCGGTCTCTACGCTTTCCTGATCAGCTCCGGTATCTCAATCAATACCGTCGTCGTTGCATTCGGTCTCTTCGTGGCCGGCACCATGTATTTGGTCAAACGCCGCCACGATGCCAATCAGCGGGAATTCGACTCCGTCAGCGAGCTTGACGACGTTCGCCACTGAAGCACGGGGCACCGGCCCATCCGCAGCGGCCTATTCGCTCCCGTCGAGGAGCGCATGGGCTTCCGCGTAGCGATACATGTCGAGTGCCGTGGCAAGACCGGTTTTCTGCCGGATACCAGTCTGATAATTGGCGACGGTCTTGGTGCTGAGAAACAGACGCGATGCGATCTCATCCACCGAACGACCGGCAGCGAGCAGGCGAAAGATCTCGAACTCACGGGGTGACAGTGTCAGGTGCGCCGCCTGCCCGCCCTCCCCTGCCAAGGCATCGACGATATCCGCAGACAAGGCCCGCTCTCCTCGCGCAACACGGCGCACCGCATCAATGAGGGCATCCGGCTCGGAGCTCTTGGTCAGGTAACCATCGGCTCCGGCTTTCAAGGCCTGGGCGACCATGGCCGGATTGTCGTGCATCGAGAATATCAACACCTTCAGGTTGCCCTGACGCGCTTTCACTCGGGCCAGGGTTTCCAGGCCTCCCCTTCCCGGCATGGACAGGTCGAGCACCAGCACATCGGCCTCATGGCTTGAGAACCATTGGCAGGTGGCGTCACTGTCGCTGAAGTCAGCCACCACCTCCATGTCGTCTTCAAACTCCAGCAGGCGACGGTAGCCGGTTCGAACCACCGCGTGGTCGTCTGCCAGCACAACCCGCAAGGGTGCCCGTGTGGTGACCGGGGCAATCACGGCGTCTCCCCGCGATGCAGACGCACGGACAGACAGAGCCCCGGACGCGCTGCGTTGGTCGACGCCGGACCAAGATGCAAACTCCCCCCCCGAGCCCACACCCGCTCCCGGATTCCGGCAAGGCCATTGCCGTGACTCATCGCCGATTCCGGCGCCGCGATGCCGACGCCGTCGTCCGACACACGCCAGCACAAGGTGGCCGGTTCGTCCGGGTCCAACCGGACGCTGATATCCACCCGCGTGGCATCGGAGTGCCGGGCGATGTTTGCAAGGGCTTCCTGGGTCATCCGATACACGATCAGGCTGATCTCTCGAGGCAGGCGCAGGTCTTCCGGAGTCACTTCAAGTCGGTAGGCTACGCCCTGAACGTCGGCATCCTGCCAGCTTTTCACCAGTTCGTGGAGCAGGATCTGCAAGGACAGCCGCTCCTGCCCGGAAGCGTTGCCGCCATCCGGCTGAAGACGACGCAGCAAGGCTCGCACCTCCCGATGGATCGCGGCGGCCTGGGTTTCCATCTCTCGGGCTGTTGCCTCCAGACGAGGTGTTTCGGCAGTCTGGCGCAGGAGATAGGCAATATTTGCTCGCAGGGCCGTAAGACCCTGCCCAAAGTGCTCATGGACCTCGATCGCCAGGCGGGCCCGTTCGTCCTCCTGAAGCGTCTGCATTTGAAGGGATAGATGCTTCTGGCGGGCTTGCGCATCGGAGAGCGCTTCGGCCAGCTGATTCAGTGCCCCGGCAATGTGATCAAGCTCACGTACCGGAAGACGGGGCAGCCGGGCGCTGAAATCCTGCTTGCGAAAGGCGGCAATGGCCCCAACGATGCCACGCAACGGGCCAAAAGCATAGCGCACCGCCCAATACAGACCCGCCAGCATGGCGAGGCCATAAATCAGAAAGAGCCCCGCCATTCCAGCGATATCAAGGACTGCCTCCTCCTTCTCGCTGGCCGGATTGGCAACCAGCGTCGCGACGAAGTGCGAGCCATCGGAACGATGGAGCACCAGGCGGGTACGCCGCGACATGACTCCCGCAGCCGATGGCACCGCCGGGATCAGAACCCTTCCGGCTTCATCCTCCAGTTGGAAATCCAGATGCCGCAAGCTGCCCGAACGACTGAGTTCACGAAGCGTTTCAAGCTGTTGCTCCACTCCGTCCGGAGCAATGCTCTGCAAGGCCGACAGCCCCTCTACAAAGCGCGCGACCCGATCGGCGCCCTCGCTCTCACGGCGAATGTCCGCTTGAGCACGCAGCGTCGCCAAGGCCACCGCAACGCCAAGGCAGGCCAGGAAGATCCAAGCCGCGCGACGCATCAACAGACTGCTCATGTCCACTCGCGGCTGCTCCCGAACAGTGGAGGCGCCCCAGAGGAGCCCGAATCCCCTCCCCATCTTCAGAGGCTGTAGCGCACACCCAACCACAAGGTTCGCGGCGCCCCTGGCGCATAGAAGGTGGAACCCACCTGGGGATAGTCGCCATTGACCTGGCCGAAGGGCCTCGCGACCACGCCACCGCCGGCTGAAAAGGCGGTGTTGCCAAGCTGGGCGCCGGTGGCGTATTCCCTGTCGAAGAGGTTGTTGATCTGCCCGAAGAGCTGAACGTTACGATTCACCGAGTAGCGCGCGCTGAGGTTCATCACCGCATACCCCCCGGCGCGCCCGGAGCCCAGGTAGTAAGTACCGTCTGGCTGATGCTGATTGTTCTCGTTGCCGCGAGCGTAGGAGCCCGACACGCTGACGAGATCAAGGCCCATCGAAAAGGCCTGCGAGAAACGGTAGTCGGCGGACGCCTTGAACAGATGACGGGGAATCAGGGGAATGCGATCCCCCTTCTTGATGTCGATGCTTCCCTCCAGCCCCGGACCTTCCTCATTCGTACTGTTTCCGGTACCGCCCACTTCCTCGGCCGAACGGTAGGTGGCATCAAGCCAGGTGTAATTGAAGGCGAGGCTCAAGGCCCCCACGACCGTACTCGCTCCCGCCTCAAGACCCTGTCGGCGGGTCTTGCCGAAATTCTTGAAGTAACCGTAACCGAGCTGGTCGTCGGCCACAAACAGGATGTCATCGTGACTGGTGGACCGGAAGACCCCCAGGTTCCAGCGGCTGGCGGCGCCGAGCTGCCCCCGCAGCCCCAGATCCCAGGTCTTGGTCACCACCTGTTTCAGGGGCGGATCGCCCGCCATGGCGTTGGGCAGCTTGCAGGGGTTCTCGGGATTGGCGCAGCCCAGTTCGATTGCGGTCGGGGTGCGGCTTCCTTCGTTGTAGCCGGCGTAGGCATTCCAGCTACGCGACGGCGTGAAGGTGACCCCCACCGCCGGATTGAATCGGTTGAAGCTGTGATTGCCGTCGAGCGAATCCGAACCGCCACCCGGATTCAGATTGTCGCGATTCTTGACGGTGCTCCGGTTGTAGCGCCCGGAAACGGTGGCATGCCAGTATTGATTGAGGGAGAGGGTGTCGGTGGCAAAAAGACTGACCGTGCGGGTACGCCCGTTAAGGCTGACTCGGTTGTCCGGCGCCACTTCGCCCACCCCGGCATTCTGGCTGCCGTCGGCCCAGGCATCCACCGGCGTCACGCTGCGGTCAGAGTTGATGTAGCCGTACTGCCCGGATTGCTGGAAATGCAGATTGCTCTGATCGTAGCCGGCACCGACGATGAAGAGGTTCTTCCTTCCGGCCAGATCATTCGCCAATGAAAGCTGGCCAGACAGGCCGAAGTTTTCCTGATCAGTCCGGGAGCGATTGATCAAACCAGAGCACTTTTCGTTGGGTTCGTCGGCCAGAAGCGCATTGGCCACGCATCGCCAGTAAGGAAACGGCGTGTTGGCAGCATTGGCGCCGCTCGTGGGAAAGCCGCTGTAGCCCGCGGCAGCCAGGGCATCACGCTCTTGCTGAGTGGGTTGGTAGATCGAATTTTCCAGGGCACTTTCGTTAACGTCACCGTTGTAGGTCGTGCCGGTGATCTTGCGGTAATACACGTTGCCAGAGAGCAGCGCGTTGTCGTTCAAACTGTGCTTCCCCGTGAGGTTGAGGAAAAGCGAGCGGTTCTTCGTGATATCGGGCTGCGTGTAGATACTGCTGTAGTCCTGTTCCAGGAAGCGCTTCTCTTGCAGGCCGTTGCCATTCATGCGGTTGTCCGCATAGGCAATGCTGAGATCAAGATCGGTACGGGCATCCTGCCAGCCAAACTTGCCGAAGGCCTGACGCACGTCCGAGGGGGAATTGGTACGCCAACCGTTTTCATGGAAATGGTTGGCGGTAATGAACCACTCAAGCCCCTGATCATTGAAGCCCCCGTGCTCAAACTCAACCGCACGGCGCCCGTAGGAGCCTCCGCTAACCTGGATCGAGGTGCCTGCGTGGCTGCGCCCTTCCTTGGTCTGGATTGCCAGAGCGCCGCCCAGGGTGTTGAGACCGAACAGGGGGTTGGAGCCGGGCATCATGTTCATCGAGGCAATCGCCGAACGGGGGATCAGATCCCAGCTCACCACATCGCCAAACGGTTGATTGATGCGCACCCCGTCAAAGTACACCGAGAGCCCCTGAGGGGTACCCAGGAGCGGAGATGCGGTGAAACCTCGATAGTTCACGTCCGGCTGGAACGGATTGTTCTGGGTTTCGTTCACATGAACGCCATTCAGGCGCCGATTCATGAAGGCCGAAATATCCAGCGCCATGCTCTGATCGATGTCCCGCGCCGTGGATGTCTGCACCGGAGCCGGGATATGGGAAACCGGCTGCTCCAGACCCGGCAGCGGAGTCTGACCCACAACGGTTACCGTTGGCGCCACGGTGGTGAGGGCATCTTCGGCGTGGGCGCCCGCTGCAAAGGCGGCAGCCAGGGCCAGCACAAGGGGATGAACTCGCGGCGCGGCGCTTCGCGAACAGGGCATTGGGTGCTGCATGGGTCGTCTCCGAATTCTAGGAATGGCACGAAGCCTACCTCCGGGTCAGCGGCAGGGCCATGGGAGAAATTCCCGACCTTTTCGCCCCTCCATTCATTGACACCGAAGCGCGCAGGATTGCCCATCCGGAATCCGCTTGACGCATTGCAGCACCATCACTAAAATGCGAATTGTTCGCATTTGTATTTGCACACCCTGTCATGGATGTGCAGCGGTGCCACTCTCAGCCAGCCAGCCACCTGCCAACCAGAGCATGTTGCAAGCCAGCCAGGAACACCCCCTACTGGATGGAGATCGACATGAATCTAGCCCTCGACATGCCGGGGACCGCAGGAATTGATCTGCCCGCCCCCTTCCTTGTCAGGCACGCAAACGACGGTTCGGCCGGCAACACCCTCCGCACGGCTGCGGGCGTTGCCTTTGCAGCCTTACTGCACGCAGGTCTGCTGGCGATCATCGTCCATGGCATGAGCAAGAACAGCCCGCCGATCATTCCTCCGCAACCCCTGATGAGCGTCAGTCTGGTCACCCCCGACGCAGTAAAACCGGCTCCTGCCCCTCACCCTGAGCCCGTCAGGACACCGGAGAAAAAACTTCGGCCAGACCCAAAACCGAAAGCATCACTAAGCCCGCAAACGCGGCCTAGCACGCCCGCCGTGGTCACATCGGCCGCAAGCAGCAGCCCTGCCGAAACCACCGCGCCCGCCACACCGCCCACGCCGAATGCGTCTCCGTCCCCCGTCGCCGAACGGCAAGCGGTGGTCGCCACAACGGCCCCTCGCTTCGACGCCGCCTATCTATCCAATCCCGTACCGGAATACCCCCGTCTGTCCCGACGCATGGGCGAGGAAGGCCGGGTAATGCTGAGAGTGCTCGTCGGCGCCGACGGCAAGCCCATGGAGGTCAGCATCGCCAAGAGCAGCGGTTACACGCGCCTGGATGACGTTGCCCGCGAGACCGTGCTGCGCAGCTGGCGCTTCATACCCGCTCGCCAGGGTGATCAGGCCGTTGCAGGCACCGTGCGGGTACCCATCGATTTCTCCTTGAACTCCTGATCTTCCCCCGTTTCCGAACCCTTTCCCGAAGGAATCTCCATGAACGAAAACACTTTCAGCCTCGGTCAGATCTGGGCCCAGGGAGACAGCGTCTCCCACGCCGTGGCCATCATCCTGATCGTCATGTCCCTCGCTTCCTGGTCAGTCATCCTGATCAAGGCGTGGAGCCTTATGCAGTTACGCCGCATGAGCGCCGGCGCCAAGCAGTTTTGGCACACCACCAGCTTCGATGAAGGCATGGCGGCCCTCAAGCCCACCCAAGCCGACAACCCCTTCCGCGATCTGGCAAGCCGAAGCACTGAGGCGGTCAGCCACCACGTCAACCACCAGAACGAACTTCACGGGGTACTAAACCTCAACGACTGGCTCACCAGCACCATGCGCCAATCCATCGACGACACCACCGGTCGTTTGCAGTCGGGCCTGTCCATCCTCGCCTCAGTGGGTTCCACGGCGCCCTTCATCGGCCTTTTTGGTACGGTATGGGGCATCTACCACGCCCTCATCGGCATCGGTGCCGCCGGTCAGGCCACGCTGGACAAGGTCGCCGGCCCGGTGGGCGAATCCCTGGTGATGACGGCAGGCGGGCTCGCGGTGGCCATTCCCGCCGTGCTCGGCTACAACGCCCTGGTGCGAGGCAACAAGGAGATCCTGGCCCGGCTCAAGCATTTCGCCCATGACCTGCATGCGTTCCTTGTGACCGGAGGAAAGGTTCGCAAAAACCCGGCCACTGTTCATCCCCTGCCCGCCCGAAAGGAAGCGCAATGAGCTTTCAAGCCAGCGACTTCGATGAAGATGGCGACGTGATGGCCGAGATCAACATGACGCCCCTTGTGGATGTCATGCTGGTTCTACTGATCATCTTCATCATCACCGTACCGGTCATCAACCATGCGGTGAAGCTCGACCTGCCGAAGGCCAGCAGCCAGAAAGAGGAGATCAAACCGACCAAGATCGCCCTCGCCATCGATGCGGGAGGTGGCCTGAGCTGGAATGGCGTCAGCGTGCCGGCGGGAGATCTTGAATCCAGGCTGCAGGCCGCCGCCGCCCAGCAAGCTCAACCCGAGATCCATCTTCAGGTCGACAAGCACGCCGAGTACGAGCATGTGGCTCAATTTCTGTCAGCTGCCAGCCGGCATGGGCTGAGCAAGCTGGCCTTCGTGACGGAACCCGGCAAAAACTGAAACTAGCAGGCACATCGAGGCTTGCAGGCGGCCGCCAAAAGGCCACGCCTGCGGCCTCCTCGACGGGCTGTGCCATTCACAGCCGAGCAGCGCCGGTGGGTCAGTGCTGCGCGCCCACCGAGCGCTCCCCGGCCCACAGGGACACCCGGTTACGCCCATTCTGCTTGGATTGGTAGAGGGCATTGTCGGCCTGATCGATCAGCTCGGCCGGATCCTTTGCCCCCAAGCGTATCGAGGCCACGCCAAAACTGGATGTGATCCGGATGTCGGGAATCTCGCGCACTGCGGCACCGGCATTCCGTTCGATACTGCTCCGGAGTCGTTCGGCTACGTCCAGGGCCTGCTCCGGGGTTGCACCCGGCAGCATGATGCAGAACTCTTCACCACCGTAGCGGCAGAGCATGTCCACCTCGCGCAGCTCCGAACCCAGGCACTTCGCCACCGACTTGATCACCTGGTCACCAACGGCATGACCGTAGCGGTCGTTGAATGATTTGAAATGGTCAATATCACTCATGATGCAGCAGACCTCCTCGCCCCCGTCCTTGAGCTGGGCATAAAGCGGGTCTGCGCTGCCAAAAAAGGCTCTCCGGTTTAGGCAGCCCGTCATCGGGTCGCGGGTCGCCAGGCGCTGCAACTCCTCGTTCTGACGGCGAATCTCGTCCTTGGAGATTTCCAGATCACTCAAGGTGACCAGCAGCTGATCATTGATGCGGTGGAGCATCGTTACATCGGAAAAACTGACAAGACAGCCTCGCAGCCGGCCGTGACCATCGAGGATGGGGGAACACCCCACAATGGTGCGCAGAGGCTGCCCCTCGTCATCTGGACGGAAAATCTCCAGGGTTTCGTCACCTACACTTGCCCGAGAGGCCATCGCCCGGGACCAGGGGAGATCATCCGGAGCAACATTGAAGCCCCCCACCAACCACTCCATCTCGATCACCGCCTTACCGGTGAGATCCTCCTGAGCCTGAGGGTGCAGCGCACGGAACGCCCGATTGGCAAGCACCACCCTGCTCTGCTTATCGAGAATCAGCACACTTTCCGTCAGGGTGTCAAAAGCGGTGCGGACCCGATCCGGAATGGCCGTGGAGGGGTCAAGGTACTCCAGCACCCGCCGCATGTAGAGATAGAACACCAGAAACCCGCCAGCACCGATAGTCAGCATGGCGACCACGGGCGGATACGCGAGCCACTCGAGAATGGATTCGGGCATGACGGGACGGAAGACGAGCTCCACCTCACCCCACGGCTTACCCTCGGACAAGACCGGTACGCGCACCTGTGTGACGGTGGAGGAACCATCTTCGGGCGGCACCCAATAGCGATCGTGCTCCCCCGCGTGGGCCACAATCTCACCTCCACTCCGGCGAACGGCGAGGGAGCGCAACTCCTTGTTGCGGGTGAGCACATCCCCCAGCGTGCGCTGGAGGGTGGGGATATCACCGACCTGCAATAGTGCAGCCGACTGGATTGCCAACCCCTCACTGATCTGTTGACGGATCTCCCGGGCAAAGTCAGCCCGATCCGGAATCAAACCAAAGACCATGTCCACAATCATGAGCAGCGAGAGCAGCAACGCGACCAGACCGATGGCGATTCGCGTGATCGGATTCAAGGACGGCAGGGAAAGCGTCATCGCAACTGCCCTTCCGGCTCCTCGTCGAATAGATCGGCCGCGCCGATCTCATCCCGAGCCATCTCGTCATCCATCAGTCTTCCCCAATCCCTCTCACTCTC
>JAEUNV010000120.1 GCA_016790385.1 Zoogloea sp. | reverse complement strand
GCTGATCGTCGAGGACGATCCCGCACTGCAAAAGCAGATGCGCTGGGCCTTTGACCAGTACGAAACGGTGGTTGCGAACAATCGGGATGAGGCCATAGCCCAGTTGCGGCGGCATGAGCCGGCCGTGGTCACCATGGATCTGGGGCTTCCGCCGTTTCCCGATGACGTGACGGAAGGTTTCCGTCTTCTCGGCGAGATCCTGGCTTTGGCGCCGGACACCAAGGTGGTTGTCCTGACCGGGCAACACGACCGTGAAAACGCCGTTCGCGCGGTGGGCATGGGAGCCTATGACTTCTTTGCCAAGCCCTTCGAGCCGGAACTTCTGTCCCTGACCCTGGATCGGGCGCTGCGCCTCTACGATCTTCAGCAGGACAACCGTCGTCTCAAAATCCAGCAAGGCAGCGCCCTGTCCGGCGTCATCACGCGGGACGCTGGGATGCTCAAGCTTTGTCGGCTGATTGAGCGGGTCGCTTCCGCCAATGTGACCGTGATGCTTCTGGGCGAGAGTGGTACGGGCAAGGAAGTGCTGGCCAGGGGGCTGCACGAACTGTCGCCACGCCGAAACGAACGTTTCGTTGCGATCAATTGCGCGGCAATTCCCGAGAACCTCCTCGAGAGCGAACTGTTCGGCTATGAAAAGGGAGCGTTCACCGGGGCTGTCAAGCAGACCTTGGGCAAGATAGAGGTCGCCAACAAAGGCACATTGTTCCTCGACGAAATCGGGGATCTGCCCATGCCTCTTCAGGCCAAGCTGTTGCGCTTCCTTCAGGAGCGGGTGATCGAGCGCATCGGCGGGCGGGAGGAGATCCCGGTTGATGTGCGCATTGTCTGTGCCACCCACCAGGACGTCAAAGGTTTGATCCAGGCAGGGCGTTTCCGGGAGGACCTGTACTATCGGCTGGCCGAGATCGTGGTCGATATCCCGGCGCTGCGTGATCGGGACGGTGACGCCGTGTTGCTGGCCCATGCCTTTGTGCAGCGTTTTGCCAATGACCACGGGCGGGGCTCCATGTCCCTCACCGATGACGCGGTGCAGAGCATCGAATTGCACCGATGGCCGGGCAACATCCGTGAGCTGGAAAACGCGATCAAGCGCGCGGTGATCATGGCCGACGGCAACTGCATCACCGCCGACGACATCGGCCTGGGCCAGGACGACAATGACGAGGGGCTCCAGGCACTCAATCTGCGCGAGGTGCGCGAGGAGGCCGAGCGGCGTGCGGTGGTTCGGGTGATGGCCCGGGTCAATGGCAATGTCGCCCGTGCAGCCGAGGTGCTGGGGATAAGTCGCCCCACGCTTTACGATTTGATGAACCGCTTCGGACTCAAGAAAGAAATCTCAACGTGATTCAAGGATCCATGCAGATGCGCTCCAAGACCAAACAGAACCGAGTGCGGAACACCGCCGTCAGCGCCCTTTGTGTACTCCTGCTCGCGGCCTGCGGAGACAGTCCGGAGACCATGGTGGCGTCGGCCAAGGAGTACATCGCGAAGAATGATCGGAATGCGGCTTCGATTCAGTTGAAGAACGCTCTTCAGAAGAATCCGAGTCTTGCCGAGGCTCGTTTTCTTCTGGGGAAGGTGAATTACGATCAGGGTGACTATGCGGGTGCGGAAAAGGAACTTTCCCGAGCGCTCGACATGGGTTTTTCCGCCGATGAGGTGGTTCCCCTCCTTGCCCGGGCAATGCTTGCGGGTGGTCAGGGGCAACGCCTCATCACCGAATTGGGTGGCAAGGAGTTGAGCCAGCCGGAAGCCAAGGCGTCGTTGATGACCTCCAAGGGGTTCGCCCTGCTTCAGCAGGGCAAGCGTATCCCCGCCCAGGATGAGTTCAATGCGGCGGTGAAGGCATCGCCCGGTTTTCCGCTGGCACGGGTCGGGCTTGCCCGCATGCGTGCCCTTGACCGGGACCTGGATGGTGCCATGGTGGAAGTGGACGCCATTTTGAAGGATGCGCCCAAGCTGCCTGAAGCCCATAGCCTGCGCGGCGATCTGCTGCTTGCCAAGAACCGGACCGACGAAGCCATCACGGCTTATGAGGCGGTGATTGACGCAAAGCCTACCGAGATTTCCGCCTACCAGAGCGTGATCTCGCTATTGATCCGTGCCAACAAGCTCGAGGCTGCGCAGGCCAAGGTTGGCGCCCTGCGGAAGGCTGTCGGCAATCATCCGCTGGCGATATACATGCAGGCCTTTCTTGACGTGAAGAACGGCAAGAACAAGGAGGCTTATGAAGGCATCCAGCAGGTGCTGCGTGTCGCCCCCGAATACGTGCCTGCCTTGCTGCTGGCCTCTTCACTACAGTTGCAGCGGGGTGATTATTCCCAGGCCCAGGAAAACCTGACCAGGGTGCTCGACAAGGTGCCGGGCCATCTCTACGCGCGGCGTCTGCTGGTGTCGGCCTTACTGGGGCTGCGTGAGCCGGGCAAGGCCCTTGACTTGCTTCAGCCGTTGATCAAGGACAATTCCGAGGACGTCGCGGTTCTCAATCTGGCGGGCCAGGTGTTTGCCATGAACGGGGATTTCACCCGCTCTGAAGAGTATTTTTCCCGCGCCGCCAAAGCCGATCCCAACAACGCCCAATATCGCACCCGCCTCGGTGTGTCGCGACTCGCCGGCGGAGAAACGGATCGAGCATTCCAGGATCTCGAGGCTGCCTCCGCCCTGGATTCGGAGAGCATCCAGGCCGACGTGACCCTGATCATGGCCCACCTCCGGCGAAATGAGACCGCCAAGGCAATGAGCGCCGTTCAGACCCTCGAGAAGAAGAAGCCCAACGATCCTGTCACCCACAACATGAAAGGTGGCGTGCTTCTCGTACTCAAGGACAACGCCGGTGCGCGCAAGGCCTTTGACAAGGCCCTGGAGCTGAAGCCGGACTTCCTGCCTGCGCTGAGCAATCTGGCCCGTCTGGACATCCAGGACAAGCAGCTCGACGTGGCCCGCAAACGCTACGAAAGTTTCCTGTCCAAGAACCCGGGCCATGCCCAGGCTTATCTTCAGTACGCCGAGTTCATGGCGATGACGGGAGCCCAGGCCAAGGATGTGCAGGCTGTGCTTGAAAAGGGCTTGACGGCAAGTCCTGCCTCGCTGCCGGTACGTCTGGCTCTGGTGCGTCTGCTCGTCCAGGCCGGCGATGCCAAGCGTGCCCTCGCGCTTTCTCAGGAGGCCGCGGTCACCGCGCCGGATGAACCTGCCGTTCTCGATCTCCTTGGCCGCTCCCAGGTCGCTGCGGGTGAAATACAACAGGCGCTTGCCACCTACGGAAAGCTCGCTGCCCGTGTTCCCGGCTCCCCGGTTCCGTTGATCGCCATGGCGGATCTGATGGTGGGCAGCAAGGATATCGCCGGGGCGGAGCAGAATCTCCGCAAGGCGCTTGCGGTCAAGCCAGACTCCCTCGAAGCTCAGCAGCGTCTGGTGGCGATTCTCCTGAACAACAAGCGCGGTGACGCGGCAATTGCCATTGCGAAGGATGTGCAGCGCCAGCGCAAGGATTCTGCGATAGGCTACATTCTTGAAGCGGAAAGCCTGCTCTCCGTCGGCAAGCGTGCGGAGGCTGTCAAGCTCTACGAAGAGGCCTACAAGCGGGAGAAGAGCGCGGCGTCGGTCCTGCGCCTGCATAACGCCCATCTCGCCGCCAATCAGCCGCAAGATGCAGCCAGGTTGGCAGCCGACTGGATCAAGGCGAACCCCAAGGATCTCACGGTCCGAACTTACCTCGCCGAGCGCAGCCTTGCCGAGCAGAAGTACGATCAGGCAGTCCAGCAGTATCGCCAGATGCAGGAGATCGCACCGAAGAATCCGATGGTGCTGAACAACCTGGCCTGGGCCCTGGGCAAGCTCAACGACAAGAGCGCGGTTGGCATCGCCCAGCAGGCGGTCGCCCTGGCACCCAACAGTCCGGTGGTGCTCGACACCCTGGGCATGCTGCAGATCGAAAACGGAGAGAAGGCGAAGGGTCTGGAGAACCTCCGCAAGGCGGTCAGCCTTGGTCCCAAACTCCCGCAGCTTCGCCTCAGTCTGGCCAAGGCGCTGGCAGCGAACGGCGACAAGGACGGAGCCCGCAAGGAGTTGGACGAAGCGCTCAAGAATGCGCCGGAGAAGGCGCCGATCCGCAACGAAATCGACAAACTCCGCGCCTCACTTTGATGCTATCCATTTCTAACTTGGACTCTTTTCAGGATTGACCCCCATGAGCACCATTGCAGTTATCGGCCTTGGCTACGTTGGCCTGCCCCTTGCTGTCGAGTTCGGCAAGAAGATGAAGACCGTTGGTTTCGATCTGTCTGCTGAAAAGGTTGCGGCTTACGGCCGTTTTGTCGATCCCACCGGTGAGGTCAGCACCGAAGATCTGAAGGCCGCCACGCACCTGACCTGCAGCACCGATCCGACGATCATCGGCGAAGCCGACTTCATCATCGTGGCCGTGCCGACCCCGGTGGACGATGCCCACCAGCCGGATTTCACCCCCCTGGTGAAGTCCTCCGAAAGCGTTGGCAAGCACATGAAGCGTGGCGCCATCGTGGTGTATGAGTCCACCGTGTACCCGGGCGCAACCGAGGAGGTGTGCATCCCGATTCTCGAGAAGTTCTCGGGCATGAAGTGGAAGCAGGATTTCAACGTCGGCTACTCGCCCGAGCGGATCAATCCGGGCGACAAGGAGCGGACGGTCACCAAGATCATGAAGGTGGTGTCCGGTGATACTCCGGAAACGCTGAAGACGGTCGAGGAGGTTTACGGAGCGGTGATCACCGCCGGCGTCTATCCGGCGAGCTCGATCAAGGTGGCTGAGGCCGCCAAGGTCATTGAAAACACCCAGCGCGACCTCAACATCGCTCTGATGAACGAATTGTCCGTGATCTTCCATAAGATCGGCATCGACACCCTGGAAGTCCTGAAGGCGGCGGGCACCAAGTGGAATTTTCTGCCCTTCCGACCGGGTCTGGTGGGCGGCCACTGCATTGGTGTGGACCCCTACTATCTGACCCACAAGGCCGACATGCTGGGCTATCACCCTCAAGTCATTCTGGCCGGCCGTCGCATCAATGACAGCATGGGCAAGTACGTGGCCGAGCAGACCGTCAAGGAAATGATCAGCGCGGGCCATAACATCAAGGGTGCCGACGTGATCGTTCTCGGCCTCACGTTCAAGGAAAACTGCCCGGACCTGCGCAACAGCAAGGTCATCGACGTGATCCGCGAACTGCAGAGTTTCGGCTGCAATGTTGTGGTGCATGACCCGGTTGCCGAGTCCGCCGAGGCTCAGCACGAGTACGGGGTGAGCCTGACTGCCTGGAACGAGCTGCCGCGCGCTTGCGCCATCGTGGCTGCTGTGGCCCACCATGAGTACGCCGACATGGGCGTCGGCCAGCTTTGCGAAAAGCTGGTGCCCAACGGTGTCTTCACGGATGTGAAGAGTTTCTACGACCCGGCGGCCCTTGAAGCCGCTGGAGCAAAGGTATGGCGGCTGTGACGCCCATGCTCCGGGTGGCCGCCTGCCTGTCCGCCCGGAGTCTCCGGACTGTCCTGCTGGCAGGGGGCACCCTGGCGGCGGTGTCGGCCATCGCGGGGGTTCCGGATGGGCTTACCGGTGAGCTGCAAGAGCTTGTCGAGCAGGCCGTTGCCCTTGAGCACGGTGAGGGAGTGCCCCGTGATCCGGCGCGTGCAGCCGACCTCTACTGCGAGGCGGCCCGCGCGGGTAGCGCGGAAGCGATGTACAGCCTCGGCTGGATGTACGCCAATGGCCGCGGTGTCGACCGCAACGATGCTTACGCGGCAACACTTTTTGAAATGGCGCTGACCAAAGGGCACGTTGGCGCAGAGAAGGCGCGTCGTCTCGTAGGCGATTACACCGGAGATGTGCCCGACTGCCTGCTGCCCCGCGTGCTCGATCGTGGCTTTGCCGCGAGGGATAGCTGGGATACCCGCAAGTATCTCGCTTCCCTGCCTGAGCAGAAGAAGAAGGTGGTCGAGTTGATCACCACCCTGGCGCCCCGCTTTTCCATCGAGCCCAGGCTGGCCCTTGCCATTGCGACCACCGAGTCCAACTTCGACCCCAATGCGACCTCTCCGAAGAGCGCCATGGGGGTGATGCAGCTGATTCCCGAAACTGCGAGTCGGTTCAACGTCAAGGACAGCTACGATCCGGTTCAAAATATCAAGGGCGGTCTGGCCTATCTGCGCTGGTTGCTTGCCTACTATCAGGGCAATGTTGCGCTGGCGGTGGCGGGTTACAACGCGGGGGAGGGCGCAGTGGACCGCTATCGGGGCGTACCGCCGTACAAGGAAACCCAGAATTACGTGCGGCGTATTCTCGCTTTCTTCCAGCGCCACGATCACCCCTTTGATGCCCGCGTGGTGGCTGCGTCGCCAGCCTTGCAGGCTCTCAAGGCGGCGGGGCAGTGACCACCACCGCCGGCCGGGCGGGAACCCTGCGGCGTCGTTTTCTTGGCGTTTGCCTTGCAATGCTTCTTCCGGCATCGGCGCTGGCCGATCTCCCCGGAACGGTGGCGCAGGTCAAACCTTCCGTTGTGGCGGTGGGGACCTTCACGCCCACGCGCAGTCCCCAATTCAAGTTTCTGGGTACCGGCTTTGTTGTGGGCGACGGCAGGCAGGTGGCCACCAACGCGCACGTGATAGCGTCCACGGCAAACAGCCGCAGTTCGGATGAGCGGTTGGTGATTGCGCTTCCGGGCTCCGGGCGGGTGAGCGTGCGCGCCGTTGAGCGGGATGAGCGCGATCCGGATCACGATCTGGCGGTGCTGTGGGTTTCGGGGCCGTCAATGACGCCTGTACGGCTAGGCGATTCGGATGCGGTCCGTGATGGTCAGGATGTGGCCATGACGGGTTTTCCCCTCGGGGCGAGCATGGGGATCGTTCCGGTGACCCATCGGGGCATCATCGCCGCAGTGACGCCGGTCGGCCAGCCTCTGCCTTCGGCGAACCAGCTGGATCCCGGTGCAGTCCGGCGCCTGAAGCTCGGGGGCTATATGGTGTTCCAGCTCGATATCGTTGCCTATCCGGGGAACAGTGGCAGCCCACTCTATGACTTGAACAGTGGAGATGTCGTGGGAGTGCTCAATATGGTCTTCATCAAGGGTATGAAGGAAAACGCCATCTCCAGTCCCTCGGGTATTTCCTACGCCGTTCCCATCTCTTACCTGAAAGCGCTGCTGGCTCGATAAACCGTCAATGCGGCCTCTCCGCAGGGGAAAGGCCGCGTCGTGGTCGGGACATCTCAGCCAGCCAGTTCGTCCATCGGCACGCAGGCGCAGAACAGGTTCCGGTCGCCGTACACGTCATCAATGCGGTTTACGCTCGGCCAGAACTTGTTGTCAGCTACCCAGGCCAGGGGGAACGCCGCCTCCTGGCGAGAATAGGGGCGGTCCCAGTCGCCGAGGAAGTCCGCCTGGGTATGGGGCGCGTGCTTCAGAGGGTTGTTGTCGGCAGGGAACCGGCCGTCTTCGATGGCACGGATTTCTTCGCGGATGCTCACCATGGCGGCAATGAAGCGATCCAGCTCTCCCTTGTCCTCGGACTCCGTCGGTTCCACCATGATCGTCCCGGCCACCGGGAAGGACATGGTGGGGGCGTGGAAACCGTAGTCCATCAGGCGCTTGGCGATATCCACCTCGGAGATGCCGGTGGCGGCCTTGATCGGGCGGATGTCGAGGATGCATTCATGGGCAACACGCCCCTGGCTGCCGGTGTAGAGCACAGGGTAGTGCGCAGCGAGCTGGCTCGCCACGTAGTTGGCGTTGAGGATGGCGACCTCAGTGGCGCGCTTGAGACCATGACCACCCATCATGGTGATGTACATCCACGAAATCGGCAGGATGCTGGCCGAGCCGAACTGCGCTGCGGCGATGGCACCCTGGCCGGCATTGGGGCGGTCTTCCGGCCCGGTGGCGACCACCACATGGTCTGCCATGAACGGTGCCAGATGGGCCTTAAGACCGATCGGACCCATGCCCGGCCCTCCACCGCCGTGGGGAATGCAGAAGGTCTTGTGGAGGTTCATGTGGCTCACGTCGGCGCCGATGGTGGCGGGGGAGGTGAGTCCGACCTGGGCGTTCATGTTGGCACCGTCCATGTACACCTGGCCACCGTATTGATGCACGGTGGCGCAGATATCGCGGATGGCCTCCTCGAACACACCGTGGGTGGACGGGTAGGTGATCATCAGCGCCGCGAGTTTGTCGGCGTGCTGGGCCGCCTTTGCCTTCAGATCGGTGAGATCGACGTTTCCGCTGTCGTCGCAGTTCACTGCCACCACGTCCATGCCGCACATCTGAGCGGTGGCGGGGTTGGTGCCGTGGGCGGAGCGGGGGATCAGGCAGACCTTGCGGTGGTGATCGCCCCGCGAGGCGTGATAGCGCTGAATGGCCACCAGCCCGGCGTATTCGCCCTGGGCGCCGGAGTTTGGCTGCATGCAAATCGCGTCAAATCCGGTGATCTCGCGGAGCTGGGCGGCAAGGCCTCCGATCATCTCGAGGTAGCCGGCGGTCTGGTCGGCCGGGGCAAAGGGATGGATGTCGGCAAATTCGGGCCACGTCACCGGAATCATCTCACTGGTGGCGTTGAGCTTCATGGTGCATGAGCCCAGCGAGATCATTGAATGGTCAAGTGCCAGATCACGGTTCTGAAGGCGCTTGAGATAGCGCAGCATCTCGTGTTCTGTGTGGTGCGTGTTGAACACCGGGTGAGACAGGATCGCGTCGTCGCGCAGCAAGGCCTTTGGCAGGTTACCGCCGCGGGCGGCAACGCAGGCGTCCAGAGCGGACATGTCGGCCGCGCCACCAAAGGCGGCGAGCAGCGCAGCGATGTCGTCGCGGGTGGTCTTCTCATCAATGGCGATGCCCAGCGCACGGCCGTCCACGTGGCGCAGGTTGTAGCCGGCAGCTTGGGCTGCGGCATAGATTGCAGCGGAGCGGGCGCCGGTTTCCACTTGCAGGGTGTCGAAGAAGCAGTCCGAGCCGAGCGTGAAGCCGGCCTGGCGCAGGCCCTCGGCGAGGGTGGCGGCAAGGCGGTGGATGCGCGCGGCGATGGTGCGCAGTCCTTCCGGCCCGTGGTACACGGCATACATCCCAGCCATGTTGGCGAGCAGCACTTGGGATGTGCAGATGTTGGAGTTGGCCTTCTCGCGGCGGATGTGTTGCTCGCGGGTTTGCAGGCTCATGCGCAGGGCAGTCTTGCCGCGGGTGTCCTTGGATACGCCGATGATGCGACCGGGCATGGAGCGAACATGGGCTTCGCGGGTGGCGAAGAAGGCCGCGTGGGGGCCGCCGAAGCCAAGGGGAACGCCGAAGCGCTGGGCAGAGCCCAGCGCGATGTCTGCGCCGAGCGCGCCCGGTGACTTGAGCAGAACCAGAGCCATCAGGTCGGATGCGACAGCCGCTACCGCACCCTTGGCCTTGAGTCCGGCGATGGCCGCCGAGATGTCGGTTACTTCGCCGCGTTCATTGGGGTATTGGAGCAGTGCACCAAAAACCTCATGGTGGGCTGCATCGGTCGCGGGGCCGACGATCAGCTCGAACCCGAAGTAGTCGGCGCGGGTGCGCACCACGTCGAGAGTCTGGGGAAAGACGCCTTCATCCACAAAGAAGCCCTGGCCCTTGACCTTGGAGATACGTCTGGCCATCGCCATGGCTTCGGCGGCGGCGGTGGCTTCGTCGAGCAGGGAGGCATTGGCCAGTTCCAGCCCGGTCAGATCGATGACCATCTGCTGGAAGTTGAGCAGCGCTTCCAGGCGCCCCTGGGCAATCTCCGCCTGGTAAGGCGTGTAGGCGGTATACCAGCCGGGGTTCTCCATCACGTTGCGCAGGATGACCTTGGGCGTGATGGTGTCGTAATAGCCCATGCCGATGAGGGACTTCTTGACAACGTTCCTGCCGGCAATGGCCTTGAGCCGGGCTAGGGCCACATGCTCAGCGGTCGGCTCGCCCAGGGCAAGGGGTGCGGACAGGCGGATGCCTGCGGGCACCGTCTGATCAATCAGCGCATCCAGCGAGTCGACGCCGATGGCGGCGAGCATGCCGGGAAGCTCCTTGGAGCACGGGCCGAGGTGCCGGCGAATGAAGTCGTCGCCCTGTTCGAGTGCGGCGAGGGGGGCGGAAAGAAGGGTCTTCGACATGGGGAAACTCGGTAGGGTGACAGCGACAGCGGGGCGGGGCGCACCCGCGTCGGGCAATTGATGTTCAGCCGATGGTGGCTTGGTAGCCGGCGGCGTCCAGCAGGCTGTCCACGTCGGCGATGTTGGTCGGCTTGATCTTGAACAGCCAGGTCGCGTAGGCGTCCGCATTCACCGACTCGGGGGCGTCGATGGCAGCCTCGTTGGTTGCAAGGATTTCTCCAGCAACCGGGGCGTAGATGTCAGAGGCGGCCTTCACCGACTCGATCACCGCGATGGCTTCTTCCTTGGCGACGCTGCGGCCGGCCTCCGGCAGTTCAAGAAAGACCACGTCGCCGAGGGCTTCCTGGGCGTGGTCAGTGATGCCAACCGTCACGGTGCCGTCAGCCTCGGTGCGAACCCATTCGTGGGACGCGGTATAGCGGAGTTCGGTGGGGGTGTTCATGTCGTGTCCTTGTTCAATTCAGTGCAGGGGTTGATCTCGGAGTTCTGCCATTCTGGCGTCAGACCATGGCCTTGCCATTGCGGGCAAAGGGCGCTTTGACGACAAGCGCCTTTAGGCGCTTGCCACGGATGTCCACCTCGACCGCATCGCCGGGCATCACGCCAAGCGGCAGGCGCGCCATGGCGATCGATCGTTCAAGGGTGGGAGAGAATGTACCGCTGGTGGTTTCGCCCTCACCCTGCGCGGTAAAAACCTTTTGGTGCGAACGCAGGATGCCCTTGTCCACAAGGATCAGGCCAATGGTCTGCCGGCGGGGGCCGTTGGTGACCAGAGCGGCCTTGCCGACAAAATCCCGGCTTTCGTCCTTGAAGTCCACCGTCCAAGCCAGCCCGGCATCCAGCGGCGACACGCCTTCGTCCATATCGTTGCCGTAAAGGGCCATGCCGGCTTCCAGGCGGAGCGTGTCGCGGGCGCCGAGACCGCAAGGCTTGACGCCGGCCGCGGCGAGGGCAGCCCAGATGGCGGCCGCCTTGGTTGCCGGAAGGGTCAGCTCGAAGCCGTCTTCACCGGTGTAGCCTGTGCGGGCGATGAAGATGTCGCCAAATTGGGTGGCTTGGAAGACCTTGAGCGCCGCGGATGCGCCTTCGGTGCCGGGGATGGCGGCCCACGTCCGGGCACGGGCATTGGGGCCCTGGACGGCAATCATGGCCAGATCGCGGCGTGTGCTGAGCGTTGCGGCGGTGTTGGTGGCGGCCATGCGCTGCCGAATCCAGGCGACATCCTTGTCGGCCGTGCCGGCATTGACGACGATACGGTAAGAGGTATCGGACAAAAAATACACGATCAGGTCATCGATCACACCGCCCTGATCATTGAGCATGCAGGCATACAGGGCCTTGCCCGGCTCGGTGAGCTTGGCCACATCGTTGGCGATCAGTCCGCGAAGGAAGGCTCTTGCACCAGAACCTTCTAGGTCGAGGGCGAGCATGTGGGAGACGTCGAACATGCCTGCGTCACGACGCACGGCGTGATGTTCCTCGATCTGGGAACCGTAGTTGACCGGCATGTCCCAGCCGGCGAAGTCCACCATGCGGGCACCCGCGGCAACATGGGTGGCGTGTAAGGGCGTGTGTTGGGCCATGGCGTTCTCCGGAGCAATCGTTCAAGTGTATAAAAGCAATGGGGCCGACGCGACATGAATATCGCCTCGGCCCCATCTGTCCTTTGTACCTGAGAGATTGCAGCGGTGGTGCTTGTGGCTGCGTGCCCCTTCGGTGGATGCGGCCAGCGCGCGGTGGGCGGGCGGCATCACTCTCCAGATTGTTGATACGTCGGCGGTCCTTTTGCCTGAGCGGTTCCGGGGGTTGCGCCTTCGGCGGTTCGCGAAAAATAAGCGAACACTCTCCCACACGACGGCGCGCACCTTACCATCGCGGGCCGAGCCGAGCAAGGGTCTGTTACACTTGAACGGATGACGCCTTCCCGAAGCCGTTTCCTGTCTGTCCGTGGCTTGCGCTATCACCTTCGTGAGTGGGGCGAGCCGGGAGCGCCCGGGATCTTCATGCTTCACGGCTGGATGGATGTGTCCGCGTCCTTTCAGTTCATCGTGGACGCGCTGGCGTCGGACTGGCATGTCATTGCGCCCGACTGGCGCGGCTTTGGCAGGACGGAATGGCGCGGCGATGCCTACTGGTTTCCCGATTATCTTGGCGATCTGGATGCGATCTTGGACCTTTTTTCGCCGGAGCAACCGGTGAATCTGGTGGGTCACAGCCTGGGTGGAAATGTTGCCTGTATTTACGCGGGGGTTCGTCCGGCCCGGGTCCGACGCCTTGTCGCTCTGGATGCTTTCGGGTTGGCCGATACTTCGCCTGAGCAGGCTCCGGGTCGCCTTGAGAAGTGGTTGCGTGATCTGGCCGCGCCGGCGGTCTTTCGCGGCTATGCTGACGAGGAGGCGTTGGCAGCCCGGCTTCAGTCCGACAATCCGCGTCTGTCGGTGGAACGGGCACGCTTTCTCGCCGGGCACCTGGGTGAGGCGGATTCCGGAGGTGCAATCCGCCTGGCGGGCGATCCTGCCCACAAGCGGGTCAATCCGGTGCTGTATCGGCGAGCCGAGGTTCTGGCCTGCTGGCGGCGGGTGAGCGCGCCGACGCTCTGGATTGAACCCGATGTGCCGGCATTGCGGCGCCGACTTGGCGTTGACGACGACGCCCATGCCGAGGCGCGTGCGGCCTTCCGGGATTTCCGTGAAGTCCGGTTGCCGGATTGCGGACACAATCTGCACCATGACCAGCCGGGCGAAGTGGCCCGGATCATCGAGAATTTCTTGTAGGCCAAGAAACCATGAACGTTCTCAACGCAGATCTGCATTGCCACTCCACCGCCTCCGACGGAACGCTTCAGCCCCGAGAGGTGGTCCGCAGGGCCCATGCCAACGGGGTTGACCTGCTTGCCCTGACCGATCATGACGAGTTGCTGGGTTTGCCCGAGGCGGCGGGGGCGGCGGCGGACCTCGGGCTCCGGTTCGTGCCGGGGGTGGAGATTTCCGTCTCGTGGTTGGATCAGACCCTGCATGTGGTGGGCTTGGGGATCGACCCCTCCAATGAGGCGCTGATCGCAGGCCTGGCCCAGGTCCGGGGGGGGCGCGACGGCCGCGCGGAGCGCATTGCCGCAGAACTGGAACGCATCGGCATCCGTGGAGCACTGGCGGGTGCCCTGCGCTATGCGGGCAACCCTTCCCTGGTCAGCCGGGCCCATTTTGCCCGTTACCTGGTTGAGATAGGGATCTCGAAGAACGTCCATGATGTCTTCCTTCACTATCTCGCCCGCGGCAAGCCCGGTTACGTCGAGCATGTGTGGGCGACCCTTGAAGAGGCGATGGGCTGGATCAAGGGGGCTGGCGGGCTTGCAGTGATCGCCCACCCGGGCCGCTACCGACTGAGCCAGGCGGAGATGGATATCCTCTTCGACCGATTCCGGGACCTGGGTGGGGACGCCATCGAGGTTTCCTGCGGAGCGCACGATGGAGGCCAGGTTCTGGCTTTTGCCCGGCTGGCCCGCAAGTTCGGGCTGATGGCCTCCCGTGCGTCCGATTTCCATGGCCCCGAAGACAGTCCAATTGATCTGGGCCGAGCCCCTCCTTTGCCTCCCGATCTGACGCCAGTGTGGACTCACCTGACGTGATACATCCTTCCTGTAGTTCTTTCCTGAATCATGGCCCAGTTCTTTTCTCTACATGCGGAGCAGCCCCAGGCGCGCCTTATCAAACAGGCGGCTCAGATCATGCGCGACGGTGGTCTGGTGGCTTTTCCCACTGACTCTGCCTACGCCCTCGGAGGGCACACCGGTGACAATCCGCTTCTGGCCCGCATCCGTCGCATCCGCGGCGTTGATGAGCGTCACCATTTCACGCTGCTGTGTCGAGACCTCTCCGAGATCGCTACCTACGCCCGGGTGGACAACAGCCAGTACCGGCTCCTGAAAGCCACCACTCCCGGGCCTTACACCTTCATCCTTGAGGGCACGAAGGAGCTGCCACGGCGCGTACTGCACCCGAAGCGCAAATCCATTGGCCTGCGCATCCCCGATCATCCGGTTGTCTCCGCCCTGCTTGCGGAACTTGGCGAGCCCCTGCTGAGTTCGACCCTGTTGCTGCCGGGCGAGGAATTCCCTCTCACGGACGCTGAGGAGATCCGTGACCGGCTGGAAAAGGAAGTGGACCTCGTAATCGAGGCTGGCCCGTGCCGTGGCGAGGCAACAACGGTCATCGATCTCACTAGTGGAATGCCCGTTCTGGTGAGGGAAGGGCGGGGCAGCCTCGCGCCCTTCGGCCTGTGATACACGCTCCCGAAGGGGAATGCGTTGCCCGTTCTGCTAGAATCGCGCCCCTTCGGCCTCGTCACTCATGCAAGAACTCATCTCCACCCTGACCATCTGGGCATTGCCCGTGCTCTTCGCCATCACCCTCCATGAGGCGGCGCACGGCTATGCGGCACGGTATTTCGGCGACTCGACTGCTGAAAGGGCGGGCCGTATCAGCCTGAATCCGCTTCGTCATATTGATCCGATGGGGACGGTCATTGTGCCGGCGCTGATTGTTGCCGTGAGCGCGCTGTCCAGCGGTTCGGCCATGCTGTTTGGCTGGGCGAAACCTGTGCCGGTCAATTTCGGGCGCTTGCGCAACCCCAAGGCCGACATGTTGTGGGTCGCGGCGGCGGGGCCGTTTGCCAATCTGGTGATGGCCCTGGGCTGGGCGTTGCTCTTTCGCATCGCCATCATGGCACCGGAAAACATCTATGCCCTTCCTATGGCGAAGATGGCCGATGCGGG
>JAEUNV010000111.1 GCA_016790385.1 Zoogloea sp. | reverse complement strand
GAGTACGTTGTGACGCCCCGGCAGGTTGAGGACCACCGGAATGCGGCTGGTGGTGCCATTGACGCGGACCACGTCAAAGCTCATGCGGCCATCGTCGGCATGGATGTTCTCGGCACGCACATTGGCCGACTCGGAAAAGCCGTAGCGGACGATCTGCTTGGACACCAGGGGCATGATTGAGCGCACATGCTTGTCGTCATCGCACAGCACCGCCACACCATAGAAGGGCAGATGCTGGAGAAAATCCACGAAGGATTGCTTGAGGCGCGCAAAGTCGTGACCATAGGTTTCCATATGGTCGGCGTCGATATTGGTCACCACCGAGATGACCGGGGTCAGCAGCAGGAAGGACGCGTCGGACTCGTCGGCCTCGGCCACCAGAAAGTCACCCTTGCCCAGGCGCGCATTGGCACCCGCCGCATTGAGCTTGCCTCCGATCACGAAGGTGGGGTCGAGCCCCCCTTCCGCCAGGATGCTCGCCACCAGCGAGGTGGTGGTGGTCTTGCCGTGGGTGCCGGCAATGGCGATGCCCTGCTTGAGGCGCATCAACTCGGCCAGCATCTGGGCCCGGGGGACGACCGGAATGCCTCTCGCCCGGGCGGCGATCACCTCCGGGTTGTCGCCCTTGACCGCGGTGGACGTGACCACCGCATCTGCATCCGACACGTTGCCGGCGTCGTGCCCCTGGATCACGCGGGCACCCAGCGCCTTGAGGCGGCGGGTGGCGGCGTTGTCGCCCAGGTCGGAACCACTGACGCCGTAGCCCAGGTTGAGCAGCACTTCGGCAATGCCACTCATCCCGGCTCCGCCAATGCCCACGAAATGGATGCTTCTGACTTTGTGTTTCACGTTCTGTCCCGTTGGATACGTTTCAAGCGACGAGGCTGGCACACACATCGGCCACCCGCCCCGTCGCATCCGGCCTGGCCCGCCCCCGTGCCTTCTCGGCCATGGCCAGGAGGCGCGGGCGGTTCATCTCGTGCAGCAGCGCGGCAAGACGCTGCGGTGTCAGTTCGGTTTGCGGCAGCAGCACGGCCGCGTCGGCGTCCGCCAGGAATCGGGCATTGCCGGTCTGGTGATCGTCCACCGCGTGGGGGAAGGGCACCAGCACGCTGGCCACGCCCACTGCGGCCAGCTCGGCCACGGTCAGGGCTCCGGATCGACAGATCACAAGGTCGGCACTGGCATAGCGCTCGGCCATGTCGTCGATGAAGGGCAACAATTCACCACTCACGCCGGCAGCCTGATAGGCCGCCTTCAGGGCGTCGATCTGCTTGCTGCCCGCCTGGTGCGTCACCTGCGGACGGTCCTCCGGCGCCAGCAGCGCAAGCGCCTGCGGCATCGCCTCGTTGAGGGCCGCGGCCCCCAGGCTGCCGCCCACCACGAGCACCTTCAGCGGGCCGCTGCGGCCCGCGAAACGCACGGCTGGCGGCGGCACCGCGGTGATCTCCGCGCGCACCGGATTGCCCGCCCATTCGCCTTTCTTCAACACGTCGGGAAAACCCGTGACCACCTTGTCGGCGACGCCTGCGAGCACCCGGTTGGCAAGGCCCGCAACCGAGTTCTGCTCGTGCACCACCACCGGCTTGCCGAGCAAGGCCGCCATCATGCCGCCGGGGAATGTGACATACCCCCCCATGCCCAGCACCACATCCGGCTTGATGCGGCGAATCTGGCCGAGCGCCTGGGCAAAGCCGCGAAGCAGGTTGAGCGGCAGCAAGAGCTTGCGCAGGAGCCCCTTGCCGCGCAGGGCGGCAAAACGCACCCAGGCCACCTCATAGCCGCTGGCCGGCACGATGCGCGCCTCCATGCCATCGGGGTTGCCCATCCACACCACCCGCCAGCCCCGATCGCGCAGGGCATCCGCAACGGCAAGACCGGGGTAGATATGGCCGCCCGTACCGCCGGCCATGACCATCAAGGTCGGCATCACGCGCTGCCCCCGTGGAAGCTCCGCCTTTGACTCCGCGTCGTAGCAAGCGAGCTTGCGACGCTCCGTCGCAACAGGCGATTCATGCGCCGGCCCCTCTCATGATCTGCCGGTTCTCCCAGTCGATCCGCAACAGGATGGCCAGCGCCACGCAGTTGGCCAGGATGCCGGAACCACCGAAACTCATCAGCGGCAGGGTCAGCCCCTTGGTGGGCAGCAGGCCCATGTTCACACCCATGTTGATGAAGGACTGCACGCCGATCCAGATACCGATCCCCTGGGCCACAAGGGCCGCGTAGGTGCGCTCAAGCGTCACTGCCTGCTTGCCGATGGCAAAGGCGCGCTGGATGACGATGGCGAAGAGCACCACCACGAGGAAGACACCCGCAAAACCAAGTTCTTCGGCGATCACGGCGAGCAGGAAATCGGTGTGCGCCTCGGGCAGATAGAAGAGCTTCTCGATACTGCCGCCCAGGCCCACCCCGAACCATTCCCCCCGCCCGAAGGCGATCAGGGCGTGGGACAGCTGGTAGCCCTTGCCGTAAGCATCCTGCCAGGGGTCCATGAAGCCCAGGATGCGCTGCCGCCGGTATTCCGAGAACGTGATCAGCAGTACAAAGCCGATGGCCGCGACGACGGCCAGCAGTACGAACAGGCGCACGTTGATGCCGCCCAGAAAGAGCACGCCGAAGGCGATGGCCGTGATCACCACGAAGGCGCCAAAGTCGGGCTCCTTGAGCAGCAGAAAGCCGACGAACAGGATCACGCCGGCCATGGGCATGAACCCCTGCTTGAAGCTGCCCATGAGCGGCAGCTTGCGCGCCGTGTAGTCTGCCGCGTAGAGCGCGGCAAACAGCTTCATCAGTTCCGACGGCTGAAGATTGACCACACCCAGGGGCAACCAGCGGCGCGCGCCATTCACGTCCCGCCCGATGCCGGGAATCAGCACGATGAGCAGCAGTACAACGCCGGCAATGAACAGCCACGGCGCCATCTCCTGCCAGGCCCGCATGGGGATCTGGAACACCACCACGCCTGCGATCACGCCGATGGCCAGAAAGACGGCATGGCGCACCAGGAAATACGCCGGCTGATGACCGAACATGCGGCTGCCCTCAGCCGTGGCGATGGACGCCGAGAACACCATCACCAACCCGAGCAACAGCAGGGCCGCGGCCGACCAGATGAGGGCCGGGTCGAGTTCCCGGGGTTGGCCGCCCGGGCGCAGCAGGCGATTCACGGCCCGGCTGGTGACCGGTGCGGTGCCGCTTGCCCCACGCCGGAACAAGAAGCCGGAGAGGCTGGTGGCAAGCTTCATACGGGACTCACTCCAGGCAGACGATGCACCGCGTCGATGAAGACCTGGGCGCGATGGGCATAGTTGCGGAACATGTCGAGACTGGCACAGGCTGGCGAAAGCAGCACCACATCGCCAGGCCGGGCATGGCTGTCGGCGGCAAGCACCGCAGCATCCATATCGCCGGCGCGGACGAGGGGCACAGCGCAGCCCTCCACGGCTTGGGCGATGGTGTCGGCGTCACGTCCGATGAGGACGACAGCGCGGGCGTAGCGGGCAAAGGCGTCCTTGAGGGGTGAGAAATCCTGCCCCTTGCCGTCTCCGCCGGCGATCAGGACCACCTTTTTTCGCAGGCCTTCCAGGGCAGCCACCGTGGCGCCCACGTTGGTGCCCTTGGAATCATCGTAGTAACTCACCCCGTCGCTCCGCTCCGCCACCTTCTCGACCCGATGGGGAAGACCGCGGAAGGCCTTGAGGGCCGCAACCAAGGGTGCCCGGGGCAAACCGGCGGCTTCGCCCAGGGCCAGGGCGGCCAGGGCATTGGCTACATTGTGGCTTCCGGCCAGGGGCAGCTCCGCACGGCGCAGGAGCTTCTCGCCGCCGCGAACCAGCCAGTCCCCATCATCGCCATCGATCACGCCGAAATCGTCTGCCCCCGCCGGCGCATCAACGCCAAAAGTGAATATCCGGCGGCCGGGCCGCGCCATTGCGGCGACGCGGGCGTCCTGACGGTTGAGGACCTGCACGCCGTCGCCCTGGAACACGGACGCCTTGGTGGCCGCGTAGTCGTCGAGGCCGTCGTAGCGATCCAGGTGGTCGTCGGTCACGTTGAGGACGGTCGCCGAGGCGGCCTCCAGGGCGGGCGAGGTTTCCAGCTGGAAGCTGGACAACTCCAGCACCCAGGCGCGCGGAGCCGGCTCGCCCGCGTCAAGGCGCGCCATCAGAACGTCCAGCGCCGCCGGGCTGATGTTTCCTGCCACCACACCGTCGACGCCCGCAGCCTTGACCATCTCGCCGAGGAGCGTGGTCGTGGTGGTCTTGCCATTGGTGCCGGTGATGGCAATCACGACAGGACGCGGCGCAGCGCCGGGCTCTGCAAGCGCGGCCGCCAGAAGATCCATCTCCCCGATCACCGGGATTCCGCACTCGCGGGCCTTGCGAACCAGGGGCTGGCGGGGGTCGAGACCGGGGCTGATGGCAATGCGCCCGACACCATCGAGGAGGCTTTCGTCGAACGGACCGGTTCGCAACTCTGCCGTGGGCACCTCGGCGCGCAATTTCTCCATCCCCGGCGGCAGGTCGCGGGAATCTGCGACGCGCAGGGCTTCACCTTGCCGGGCCAGCCAACGAGCCATGGCCAGACCGGACTCGCCAAGGCCGAGAACGAGAGTGAGGCGCGAAGACGATGCCATGGCCGCTTACCGCAACTTGAGGGTGGACAGGCCGAACAGCACCAGCATGATGGTGATGATCCAGAAGCGGACGACCACCTGGGTCTCCTTCCAGCCCCCCAGCTCATAGTGGTGATGCAGGGGCGCCATGCGGAAGATGCGTTTGCCCCCGGTGTATTTGAAGTACAGCACCTGAACCATCACCGACAAGGCCTCGGCCACGAACAGGCCGCCCATGATGAACAGAACGATTTCCTGCCGCACGATCACGGCAATGGTGCCCATGGCGGCGCCCAGGGCCAGCGCGCCCACATCGCCCATGAAGACCTCCGCCGGATAGGCGTTGAACCACAGAAAGCCAAGCCCCGCACCGGCAATGGCGCCACAGATCACCGCCATTTCGCCGGCCCCCGGGATGTAGGGCACGCCCAGGTATTTGGAAAAACCCATGTGACCGGCGACGTAAGCGAAGATCGCCAGCGCCGCACTGACCATCACGGTGGGCATGATCGCCAGCCCATCCAGCCCGTCGGTGAGGTTCACCGAGTGGCTGGTCCCGTTGATCACGAAGTAGGTCAGGATGATGAAGCCCAGCACGCCAAGGGGGTAGCTCACCGCCTTGAAGAACGGCACGATCAGTTCGAGCTGGGCCGGCAAGGTGGCAGTGAGCCCCAGGAAAGCTGCCGCCGCCAGGGCAATGGCCGAGGTCCAGAAATACTTCCAGCGGCTCGCCAGCCCTTTCGGGTCGCGATAGACCACCTTGCGCCAGTCATCCACCCAGCCCACCGCGCCGAAGCCGAGGGTGACGAAGAGGACGACCCAGACGTACTTGTTGCCGAGATCGCCCCACAGCAGGGTGGTCACGGAGATCGAGATCAGGATCAGCGCGCCCCCCATGGTCGGCGTGCCCGCCTTGGTAAGGTGCGACTTGGGTCCGTCGTCGCGCACCGCCTGCCCGATCTTCTTGGCGGCCAGCCAGCGGATCACCGGCGGCCCGAAGAGCAGCGACAACAGCAGCGCCGTTCCCGCCGCGAGCATGGTGCGCAGCGTGATGTAACCGAACACGTTGAAGAAGCGCGCATCCTTGCCGAGCCACAGGGCGAGTTCAAGCAGCATCACGGCCCTCCCGTCCGTTTACGTTGGGAACTGCGCCCACATCCGTACTGCACACACTCATCAAACCTTCTCCGCGATGGCGTCCACGACCCGTTCCATCTTCATGAAACGCGAGCCCTTTACGAGCACCACCGTATCTGCGTTCATTTCGGCCTTCACTGCACTCACCAGATCATCGAGCCGGTTGAAGTGGTGTCCGCCTTCTCCGAAGTTGCGCGCCGCAACCTCGCTCATTTCACCCAGCCCAAAGAGGAAATCGACGCCTTCACTCTTCGCGTAACCACCGATCTCATCGTGGTACTGGTAACTCTGCTCACCGATCTCGCCCATGTCCCCGACCACGAGGATCTTGCGCCCGGGGGTGGCCGCCAACACGGCGATACCGGCGCGCATGGAATCGGGATTGGCGTTGTAGCAGTCGTCGATGACCACCGCTCCGCCCTGCCCCTTGCGCAGGTGGAGACGCCCCGGTGTTCCCGCGTAAGCGCCAAGCCCGTCGGTCACCGCCTTCAGCGAGACCCCCGCCGCCAGGCAGGCCGCCGCCGCCGCCAGGGCGTTTCGCACGTTGTGCTGGCCGGGCACCTGGAGGCGGAACCGGGCCTCACCCTTGGGCGAGTTCAGCACCACGTCGCTGGCAAAACCGTGACTGGTGCAGCGGGCACTGACATCGGCGTCGGCAGACAGGCCAAACGTCAGGATGCGGCGCCCACCGTTGATCGACCGCCAGTAGCCGGCAAACGGGTCGTCGATGTTGATCACCGCCACTCCATCCGAGGACAGACCTTCGTAGATCGCCCCCTTCTCCCGCGCCACTTCATTCACGCTGCCCATACCCTGAAGGTGGGCGCGCTGGGCATTGTTGACGAGCGCCACGGTGGGCTGCGCCAGATGCGTCAGGTAGCCGATCTCGCCAGGGTGGTTCATGCCCATTTCGATCACCGCCGAACGATGATTGCCGGACAGGCGCAGCAACATCAGGGGCAGACCGATATCGTTGTTGAGATTGCCCCGCGTCGCGAGCACGGCCAGATCGGGGTCGAAACCGTCGATCCGGGCCTGGGCGCAGAGGATGCCTGCACACATTTCCTTCACGGTGGTCTTGCCGTTGCTGCCGGTGACACCGATCAGGGGCAGATCGAAGCGGCTGCGCCAACCGGCGGCCAGTTTTCCCAGACCGAGGCGGGTATCTTCGACGACGAGCAGGGGCAGGGGCACCGGATGGGTGGCGGCCCAGGCGCGGTCGACCATGGCTGCAACGGCGCCCTGGGCAGCCACCGCGCCGACGAATTCATGACCGTCAAAGCGCTCACCACGCAAGGCCACGAACAGCTGCTCCGGCTGGATCGCCCGGGAATCGGTGCTCACGGACCGGAAGGAAACACTTCCCCCCACCGCCGTACCGCCGGTGATCAATGCGGCTTCCTGGAGATCCATCATGAAAGCGCTCCCTGAGCGTCGTTCCAGGCTTCAAGAGCAGCGCGGGTCTGCTCGACATCGGAAAAGGCGTGGCGCACGCCATTGATTTCCTGATAGGGCTCGTGACCCTTGCCGGCAATCAGCACGAGGTCATCGGCCGCAGCGGAAAGGATCGCGCAACGGATGGCCTCGGCCCTGTCGACGACCACTTCGGCCGTCGGGCCGGCACCGGCGACGATGTCACGGAGAATCTGTTCGGGGTCTTCGCCCCGGGGGTTGTCGCTGGTCAGCACGACCTTGTCGGCCAGCCGGCGCGCCACGTCACCCATCAAGGGCCGCTTGCCCGGATCGCGGTCGCCCCCGCAACCAAACACGCACACCAGGCGGCCATTGCGCGCCCGGACGGTGGCCCGGACGGCGCCGAGCACCTGCTCAAGGGCATCGGGGGAATGGGCGTAGTCCACCACCACCAAGGGCTCGCCGATGCCTCCGAGGGTCTGCATCCGCCCCTGGGGAGGGGTCAGGCTCTCGGCCACCATCGCCGCTTCCTCAAGCGAAAAGCCCGATGCAATCAGGGTGCCGATCACGGCCAACAGGTTGGAGACGTTGAACTGCCCCACCAGATGGGGGTAGAGGTCGGCCGAATCGTTACCGCAGCGGGCCGTGAAGCGGATCCCTGCCGCCGTTGTGGTGAGCTTGTCGGCCAGCAACAGGCGATTGACCGGCGCGGCGTCGGCATTGCTGGCAAACAGCGTGTAGCCGATCACCTCCAGGCCCTTTCCGGCCAGTCGACGCGCCTGCTCCACCCCGAACCGGTCATCGAGATTGAGCACCGCCGAGCGCAGACCCGGCATGTCGAACAGACGGGATTTGGCGACACCGTAGTTCTCCATGTTGCCGTGGTAATCCAGGTGATCCCGGGTCAGGTTGGTATGCACGGCCACATCGAAGCGCAGGCCATTCAGACGCCCTTGATCCAGACCAATGGACGAGACTTCCATGGCCGCAGCGTCGGCACCCGATTCGCGGAAACGGGCGAGGGTGTGGTGCAGGGTGAGGCTGTCGGGCGTAGTGTTGAGACTCTCTGTAAGCGCACCGGGAAAACCGATGCCCAGCGTGCCAATGACCCCGCACTTGCGCCCGAGCGCCGCGTAGGCCCGCGACAGCCACTGGGTGACCGACGTCTTCCCGTTGGTACCCGTCACCCCCACCGTCCACAGGCCTTCCGACGGGCGCCCATAGACCTCGTGGGCGAGGTACCCGGAAAGGGCCGCCAGACCGTCCACGGCCACGTGGGGCACCGGCAGGCGTGCATCCCAGACGTGTCCATCACGCTCCCACAGCACCGCCGCCGCGCCCGCATGGACCGCACTCTCGATGAAACGCCTTCCGTCCGCGCGCAGACCGGGAAACGCCAGGAAGATGTCGCCGGCCAGCACTTGACGGGAATCGGCGCACAGACGCTGGGGTTTCACCCCCTGCTTCGCCAACTCGTCGAGCACCCGGCGGACCTGGGCCTCCGCGTTATCCAGCATCACATGGCCTCCCGCACAACTGGCTGGGACACACCCTGGCGGGCAACCTGGAGCGGCTTGAGGGGCGCATCGGGTACGACGCCGAGCGAACGCAGGGCCCCTGCGGTGACCTGGGAGAAAATCGGGGCGGCAACGTCGCCGCCATAATGCTTGCCGTTACTGGGCTCATCGATCATCACCGCAACAATCAGGCGCGGATCGGAGATCGGCGCAATGCCGACGAAGGACGCCACGTACTTGTGCGCATAGCGGCCACCCACCAGCTTCATGGCCGTACCGGTCTTGCCGCCGACACGGTATCCGGGAACGCTGGCCTGGGGCGCGGTTCCGCCTTGCTGCACGACCATCTCGAGCATCTGCCGCACTTCCCGTGCGGTCTGCGGCGAGAACACCCGGGTGCCGTGCACCGGAGGCGCATCCAGCCGCGACAGGGAAAGGGGCACGATGTCGCCGTCGCGGGCAAACACCTGATAGGCATTGGCCATCTGCATCAGATTGACCGACATGCCATGACCGTAGGACATCGTGGCCTGCTCGATGGGGCGCCATGCCTTGGCGGGCCGCAGACGGCCGCCCACCTCGCCAGGAAAACCAAGCTTCAGCGGCGACCCGAAGCCGAGGTCGTCCAGCATCTTCCACATGGTTTCGGGCGGGAAGCTGAGCGCCATCTTGGCCGCGCCGATGTTGGACGACTTCTGGATGACCTGGGCCACAGACAAGGCGCCATGCGGATGGGCATCGGAGATCGTGGCGGAACCGATGGTCATGCGCCCCGGCGCACAGTTGATGATGGTGCCGGCGGTGACCTTGCCCTTCTCCAGCGCCAGGGCCGCCGTGAACGGCTTCATGGTCGAACCCGGCTCGAAGGTATCGGTGAGGGCGCGGTTGCGCAGCTGTTCGCCGGTCAGTTTGACCCGGTTGTTGGGGTTGAAGGTGGGCGCATTGGCCAGCGCCAGCACTTCACCCGTCCTGGCGTCGAGCACCACAACGCCACCTGCCTTGGCCTTGTGGTCGGTCATGGCCTGCTTGAGGGCCGCGTGGGCGAGATACTGGATCTTGTTGTCGATGGACAGGGCAACCTCCCGCCCATCCTGGGGCGGACGGATGGATTGCACGTCCTCGACCACATTGCCCCGCCTATCCTTCACCACCCTGCGCGAACCCGGCTTGCCAGCCAGCTGCGGCTCGAAGGCGAGTTCGATGCCTTCCTGCCCCTTGTCATCCACGCCGGTGAAACCGAGCACATGGGCCATCACATCACCGCCCGGATAAAAGCGCCGGTATTCACGCTGATCATGAATGCCGGGCAGTTTGAGGGCAGCAATGCGCTCGGCCAGTTCGGGGGAAACCTGGCGTTTGAGGTAGACGAAATCCTTCTCGCTGGCCAGCTTCTGATTCAGCTCGCCGACGTCCGTCTCGATCAGCGCAGCCAGCTGGCGCGTCTGGGACGGGTTCAGCCGCGCATCTTCCGGAATGGCCCAGATCGACTTGACGGGCGAGGACACCGCCAGCACGTCGCCCTGCCGGTCGGTGATCTTGCCGCGGGTGGCGGGCACCTCCAGCACCCGCGCGTAGCGGGACTCACCTTTGGCCTGGAGAAACTGATCGTGAAAGCCTTGCAGATAGACCGCGCGACCGACCAACGCCAACGATCCACCAAGCAGACACAGCAACACAAAGCGCGGCCGCCATGCCGACAGCTCCGGGCGCAGAAGGGGGTTGTGGTTGAAGGTGACGCCCTTCTTGACCTTTTTCATGGCCGTTCCTCGATAGCGATGATCTGCCCCGACAGTGGGGGGCGCATCGCGAGCTTTTCCCGCGCGAGTTTTTCGATCCGGGCGTGGGCAGCCCAGGTGCTCTGCTCCAGCTGGAGCTGGCCCCACTCGATCTCGAGCTGCTGGGAACGCTGCTGCTCGCGCTCGACCGCCGTATAGAGCTTGCGGGCCTGATGTTGGGACGCAACGACCCCAAGACTGCTCGCGACCACCAGCATCACCAGGAATCCGGTCAAACGGGCCACGTCACGCCTCCATCCGCTCGGCAATGCGCATCACCGCGCTGCGTGAACGGGCATTGGCCGCCACCTCGGCGTCGGAGGGCCGCACCGGCTTGCCCACCAGGCCAAGACGCGGCTTGGGCAGATCCGCCGCACGCACCGGCAGGCGCGCCGGAATCTGCGGCGGCCGAGACTCGTCACGCATGAAACGCTTGACGATACGATCTTCAAGAGAGTGAAAGCTGATCACCACCAGACGGCCTCCGGCCGCCAGTGCTGCCACCACCTGGGGCAAGACTAGCGACAGCTCCTCAAGCTCTTGATTGACGCAAATCCGTAAAGCCTGGAAGGTGCGCGTCGCAGGGTGCTGACCCGGCTCGCGTGTGCGGACCGCTTTTTCCACGATCGCGGCAAGCTGTCCAGTGGTTGCAACAAGCCCCCCTGTCCGAGCAGCAACAACCGCCTTTGCAATCTCATAAGCAAACCGTTCTTCACCGTATTCCCTCAGTACTCGGGTTATGTCGGCAACCGGCGCTTCCGCCAGCCACTCCGCCGCGGTCACCCCGCGGGTCGTATCCATTCGCATATCCAGCGGCGCATCAAACCTGAAACTCATGCCCCGCTCCGCCTCGTCCAACTGAGGAGAAGACACCCCCAGATCCAGCAGGACACCATCCACCCGCTCCACACCCCGCTCCGCCAGCGCCTCGGAAAAATCCGAAAAAGGCGCATGCACCAATTCGAAGCGCGGATCCTGCATCGCCACCCCGGCCGCGACGGCCACCGGGTCGCGATCAAAGGCGATCAGCCTGCCCCCCTCGCCCAGGCGCGCCAGAATCGCCCGACTATGCCCGCCCCGCCCGAATGTGCCATCCACATAGACACCATCCGGCCGAATGGCCAGCGCCTCGACTGCCTCGTTCAGCAGCACCGTGACGTGCGCAGCCGCGCTCACAGCGGAAGGGTTTCCCAGCCCGCCGGCATGAGATCAGCGCCCAAGGCGAAGATCTGCTCCTGCTGCTTCTGCCAACCGGCATCCGACCACAACTCGAAGTGATCACCCTGCCCGACCAGATGCACCTGCCGTTCCAGCTGACCAAAGCTGCGCAGCTCCGGTGCAATCAGCACCCGACCGGCCGAATCCACTTCTTCCTCCCGGGCAAAACCCACCAGGAGGCGTTTGAGCAATGCGGATTGATGATCAAGGCTGGAACCGGCAAGCACTTTGTTGCGGATGGGCTCCCACGCGGGCGCGGGGTAGATCAGAAGGCAGCGATGGGGGTGAGCGGTCAGGACCAACTGGTTCTCGGCGAGCTTGGCGAGCGCGTCCCGATGCCGCGCCGGTATCGCCAGGCGACCCTTCGCATCGAGCGTGAGCGCTGCTGCGCCTTGAAACATGTTTCCCCCACTTCTTCACCCGGACAAGCAGGAAAAACTCACTTTCTCCCACTTTCGTCCACTTCACCCCACTTTAGAGCAAAAGAAATAGGCGGTCAAGCCGACCGGAAGGTAAATCTCTTTTGGACACAAGCACTTAGAGGACGCGACTGGCCAGAAAAGGAAATCCGCTTATAAATCAATGGCCATAGAAAACATTGCAAAAGTGCTTGATTAATCGCGCCGGATCGCCTTCCGGACGAAGGAAGCCATCACCCTTCAAGGAAGAAAAGGTTAAAACCGGTTGCGCAGCTCAGCACCGGGCACAAAAACCACCTGGATGTGGGAAAAAGTGGAATGGATCGGAGGGATTGGGAAGTCCGCCGATAAGCCGGGTTCTGTCGAGCGGACCGGTCCGAGAACCGACCCGCCGGGCAATCATTCCTCTGGTCGACGCGTTGCCGCGCCGCTCTAGCAGCCTACCCGGGGACTCCGCGAGCAGCGTCAACGTCCCCCTATTTGGCCTTGCCCCGGATGGGGTTTACCGTGCCGTCCGTGTCACCACGTCCGCGGTGGGCTCTTACCCCACCGTTTCACCCTTGCCTGATCTCCGTGAGGAGCCATCGGCGGTCTGCTCTCTGTTGCACTTTCCGTCGCTTTCACCCGAAGGCTATGGCGCCCGGCCGTTAGCCGGCATCCTGCTCTATGGGGCCCGGACTTTCCTCGATGTGCGGACACACCGCGATTGCCTGGCGAACTTCCCGGCGCGGAGTATAGCCGCTCGCGCC
>JAEUNV010000075.1 GCA_016790385.1 Zoogloea sp. | reverse complement strand
CGCCACCCCCGCCGAACTCGATTTCATCCTGGCCAACGAGAGCTTCCAGCTCGCCCCCTACCGCCAGGCCGCCCTGTGGTGGGAGGGTGGCGTGGCGGCCCTGTCCGGCCTCAGCCAGACCGACCCCAACACCCCCTTTGTGCAGTGGCTGGCACGCCTGTGCCCGGTGCTCCACGACCAGGCTGGCGGGCTCCCCCTCCTGCCCCGGCCTGCCGACCTGCCGGCCGAGCTGGCTGCCGAGTGGGACGACTGGCTCCCGGCCCACGCCCTGTGGCTGCCCACGGGCCCCGCCTCCGGCCTGCTGCTGGCCCGGGACGACACTTGGCAGGACGCCGAAGCCGCACTGCTGGGCGAATGGGCGGCCACCTGGCATCACGCCCGCCTTGCCCTCACCAGGGACACCCTCGGCGCTCGCCTGACGCGCACCCTGCGTCAAAACGCCCAGGCCTTCGCCCCCGCCCGTCTACCCGCCACCCTCGCCGCCCTGCGCACCCGCCAGGGCCGGCGCTATGTGCTCGCCCTGACTGCGGTGCTGCTCTTTCCGATCCGCCTCAGCGTCCTCGCCCCCGGCGAACTCGTGCCGGCCCACCCCAGCGTAGTGCGGGCCCCCATGGACGGCGTGGTCGATCAAGTGCTCGTCACCCCCAACCAGAAGGTCAAGGCCGGCACCGCCCTCTTCTCCCTCGACAAGGCGGGCCTCGAAGCCCGCCTCGCCGTGGCCACCCAGACCCTCGCCACAGCCCAGGCCGAATATCGCCAGCAGGCCCAGCAGGCGCTATTCGACACCAAGAGCAAAAGCCGCCTGGCCACGGTGCAGGGCAGCATCGGCGAGAAGGAAGCCGAGGTGGCCTACCTGCGTCAGCAGACCGAGCGTGCGACGCTCACCGCCCCCGCCGACGGCATCGTGCTGATGGACGCACCCTCCGAATGGATAGGGCGCCCGGTGGTGACCGGCGAGCGGCTCGCCACCCTGGCCACCGAAGGCGACGAGGAGCTTGAAGCATGGCTGGCCCTGGGCGACGCCATCGATCTGGAGCCGGGCGCGCCGGTACGCCTCTATCTCAACACCTCACCCCTCGACCCGGTCGATGCCCGCCTGCGCTACGTCGCCCACGAAGCCCAACAGCGGCCCGACGGCAGCTTTGCCTACCGGCTCCGCGCCGATCTGGCCGACGGCTCGCCCCGCCCCCGCATCGGCCTCAAGGGCACCGTCAAGGTCTCGGGGGGCTACACGCCCCTGGCCTGGTGGCTGCTGCGACGCCCGCTCGCGGCGGCGCGCCAGTTTGTCGGGCTGTAAATCATGGGCCTGCCTGCCTTGCGCGAAGAGCTGCGCCTACACCCCGGCCCCGCCAGCGCCGACGGCGCCCCTACCTGGACGCTCCAGGACCCTTCCGGCAACCGCTTCTTCCGCATCGACTGGCCCACCTTCCTGATTCTCAGCCACTGGCACGCAGGCAGCCCCGCCCAGGTGGCCGCCGAAGCCAGCAGCCACGCCCCCATGGCCCTCGACAGCCAGGACGTGGAAGCCGTGCTCGACTTCCTGGGCCGCAGCGAGCTCCTCCAATGCACCACCGCCATGGACACCCGGCGCCTCGACCTGGCCGCCCGGGGCCGCCGCCGCTCGGCGGGGTCGTGGCTGCTCCACCACTATCTGTTCTTCCGGGTGCCCCTGTGGCGCCCCGACCCCTGGCTGCAACGCGCCGCCCCCCTGGTGGCCCCCTTCTTCAGCCGGCACTTCGCCTACCTCAGCCTGCTGGCCCTGGTGCTCGGAATCCTGGGGGTGTCACGCCAGTGGGAACACTTTCGCCATACCCTGGTGGGCAGCCTCGACTGGAACGGCGCCAAGGCCTATCTGGCGGTGTTGATCGGGGTGAAGATCCTCCACGAATTCGGCCACGCCTTTACCGCCCGGCGCCTGGGCTGCCGGGTGCCAGCCATGGGGGTGGCCTTCCTGGTCCTGTGGCCGGTGGCCTACACCGATGTCAATGACGCCTGGAAGCTGCCCCATCGCCGAGACCGCCTCCAGGTGGGCGCCGCCGGCGTGCTCACCGAGCTGGGCATCGCCGCCTGGGCCACCTTCGCCTGGACCCTGCTGCCCGATGGCACCGCCCGCAACGCTGCCTTCCTGCTGGCCACCACCACCTGGATCACCACCCTCGCGGTCAACGCCAGCCCTTTCCTGCGCTTCGACGGCTACTTCCTCCTCTCCGACTGGCTGGACCTCCCCAACTTGCACGCCCGCGCCTTCGCCCTGGCCCGCTGGAAGCTGCGGGAGATCCTGTTCGATCTGGGCGAGGAACGCCCCGAGGTTCTCCCGCCGGCGCGGCAGCGCTTCATGATCGTCTTTGCCTGGATCACCTGGCTGTATCGTCTGGTGCTGTTCCTGGGCATCGCCCTGCTCGTCTATCACCTGTTCTTCAAGCTCCTCGGACTCTTCCTGTTTGCCGTCGAAATCACCTGGTTCATCCTCATGCCTCTCAGATCCGAGCTTGGTGAATGGCGCCAGCGCTGGCCGGCCATTCGTTCGCGTGGCCGTGACCGGCTGTGGCTGGGTGCGGCGGCCGCCATCGTGGCCCTCGGGCTGTTACCCCTGGGCTTT
>JAEUNV010000059.1 GCA_016790385.1 Zoogloea sp. | reverse complement strand
GCCTGCCCGCTGGCACAGGCAATGGCGCCCACGCCCCCGTCGAGGGCCGAGATGCGCTCCTCCAGCACCGCGTTGGTGGGGTTGGAGATACGCGAGTAGACATGCCCCGCCCGCTCCTGATTGAAGAGCGCGGCGGCATGCTCACTGTCTTCAAAGACGTAGCTGGTAGTGAAGTGGATCGGGGTGGCCCGGGAGTGGTGCATGGGGTCCGGGGTTTGACCTGCGTGCAGGGCGAGCGTGTCGGCCCCGGCGTTACGGTGAATGGGCATGCGTGTTCTGATGGCCGCGGATGAAAGGGAGACTCAGGCTGGAACGTCGGGATCCAGCATGCGCTGGATCAAGGCGATGCGGTCCTTGAGAAGGAGCTTGCGCTTCTTCAGGCGACGCAGCAGCAGTTCGCTGCCTGGTGGTGGTGCATGGGATATCTGGGCGATGACCGCGTCTAAGTCCCGATGCTCGGTGGACAAGGTTGCCAGCAGCGAAGGCAGGTTGCCCAAGTCGATTTCGGGTTCATTGCTGTCATTCATGCCAGATGCTCATGTGAACGGGGGCGGACTTCGCCCAATCTTAGGCGCGGGGCCGGCGAAATACAACGTTGCCGGGGAACTTGAAGCTTGCATCGGTGTTCCCACATACAGTTGTGTAAGTACTGAGGCAATTTAACCAGCAATCAGGAGAAAGGTAATGAACATCATGCTCAACAATCCGGTGCTTTACGTGGTGGACTATCCCAATGTCGATGCGGTTGAAGTCATTGACAAGCGTCGCGGGGTAGGAGGGCTTTTTCGGGATGAGGCGGCACGCCGTTTCCGGCAGGAGCTGCGGGAGTTGAGTGCCTCGGCCACGGAAATGGATGACTTTGAAAACTGGATAGCGGACCGTGATGCCCTGATGACTCAGCCCGCAATCTATCATTGAGCGGTCTTTCCTTGCGGGGCCACCTGCCGGCGGCTTGCCAGCCCGGCAGGTGGCCCCTAACATTTGCCCCCCAAGTCTGCATATCCGGAGTTCTCCAGGGTGAACAAGGCCTTTGTAAAGGAAAGCGAGCAGGACGACGAGGAGTCACCGGCAGGTGCGCCAAGCCTGCCACCGGGCACCCGCAATTACATGACCCGCAAGGGCTACGAGGTCTTGCGGGCGGAGCTTGATCACCTGGTGCGAGACGAGCGGCCGCAGCTGGTGGAAACGGTACGCTGGGCGGCCTCGAATGGTGACCGTTCGGAGAACGGCGACTACATCTATGGCAAGAAGCGTCTGCGAGAGATTGATCGGCGCATCCGCTTCCTGATCAAACGCCTGGAAAGTGCGACGGTGGTGACACCTTCGGAGCAGGAAAATACCGGGCAGGTGTTCTTTGGTGCCACCGTGACCGTTTGCGATGCCGATGGGACGGATGAGCAGACCTATCAGATCGTGGGGGTGGATGAGGCCAACGCATCTGAAGGGCGGATCAGTTGGATCGCGCCCCTGTCCCGGGCACTCTTGAAGGCGAGGGAGGGTGATGTGGTTCGCTTTGCAAGCCCTGCCGGCCTGCGCGAAATCGAGGTGCTGGAAATCCGCTACGTGTAAGGCGCGGCGCGCCCTCAGGCGTTCAGCTTTTCCCGAGGTCGGCGGACCATTGCCGGGCTCCGCGGGAGTGTAAAGAACATCGTAGTGCCGGCACCCGGGGATGACTCGGCCCATACCGTACCTCCGTGGCGCTCGACCACGCGGCGCACGCTGGCCAATCCGATACCCGACCCTTCGAACCCTTCCCGGCGGTGGAGTTGCTGGAATGGCTGGAACAATTTGGCCGCGTGAGCCATTTCGAAGCCGATTCCGTTGTCGGTGACATAGAAGAGTTTTTCGTCCCCATGGGGACGCCCCCCTACGTGGATCAGCGCCGGCTGGCTGTCGCGGGTGAACTTCCAAGCGTTGGTCAGGAGGTTTTGCAGGGCATTGCGGATCAGCACCGGGTCGGCGTCGGCAGTCAGGTCGGGCTCCACGTGGCTTTGCACGACCCTGCCGGAGCCCGTCGCGGCCAGTTCGTCGAGAATTTCCTGGGCGATGGCGCTGACATCGGTATGTTCAATGCGAAGGGTATGGCGGGATACGCTGGCAAGTTTCTGTAGTTCGTCGATCAACTCGCCCATTCGCAGGCTGGCCCGGCGCAGTCTCGCAAGGTAGCTCCGGCCGGTATCGTCGAGGCGATCACCGTAGTCTTCGGCCAAGGCATGGGAGAAACCGTTGATGGCCCGGAGGGGGGCGCGCAGATCGTGGGATACCGAGTAGCTGAAGCTCAGCAGCTCGCGATTGGAATGTTCCAGCTCTTCGGTACGTTGATGAACACGCTGTTCCAGGGTTGCATTGAGTTCGGCCAGGGCGGCTCGTTCGGAGTCGCGGCGAATCGTATCCCTATGCAGCAGGTAGGCGAGGGCGCCAAGCAGGGCCAGCATAACGCCCGCCGCGGCCAGGATGCGGTCGCGGTGTTCGTAGTAATCGGCCAGCGCGTGGTCCAGCGGTCGGCTGGTGGCGACGATGAGCGGTCGGTCGGCCAGGCGACGGTAAGCGGTAATGCGCTCGATTTTGTCGGGTCCCGAAGCGTCGGTAACGATCATGCTTCGCCGCTGGAGGTCTGCACCGATGGCGGGTGAGTCGGCGACGCTGGTGCCGATCTGTCCGTCCGCCCGAGGGTAGCGGATGAGGGTGATGGCACGACTGGCGTGCAGGATGAGGATGGTGTCCTCGGGAGAAAGCTCAAGCTCGCGATAGACGCCCTCGAAGTAGCCATGGCTCATGGCCGCCCCCGCCGTTCCCAGATATCGTCCCAGAGGGTCGAAAATCTGCCGGCTCAGGGGTGTGATCCACTGACCGGTGCCGGGGCTTCGTGCTGGGCTGCCGATCTCGACGCCTTCCTTCAGCAAGGGCGGCATGGCGGCCGGCTTCCGGTGCCCATGGAGGCCAATTGCGGGGGGTGATGTCTGCGGTGAGTTGGAATCGGCGGCAAGACTGCCGTCTTCCCGCTCAATGAACAGGTATTCGGCCTCCGGAAGGTTGGCGGTACGCTGATGCAGCAGTGATTGCAGATCGCGCTCGGCAAACGCCTCCACGCCCCCGCGCTGAGCCACTTGGCTGGCGATTTCCCCCACGGCAGCTTCGGTCTCGCCAAAACTGCGTGCGGCGTGTTCCTCGAGTACCCGGGTGAGGCTAAGTAGTTCGGATTCGGCGCGTTGCAGGGCCTGTTCCCGGTCAAAACGGATAAGGGACAGGGCGCCGCCCACGATCAAGGAAGCGAGAAGGGTAAAGGCAAGCCATACGGCAAGGCGGAAACGGCGCAGGGACGGGCTGCTCAAGGCGGTCTGCGCAGCGTCCGGAGCAGGTGTCCGTGTGGGGGGGAGGGTTGAGGAAGACAGCGGAAGGCGTTCCATAAGTTGGAAGCGAGGGCTTGAAAGTCGAAAGGGCGGACCCATATGCGGGTCGTTAACGGTTCTCATGGAGCAAGCTTTATGACTGTCGAGCAAATGTCGTCCGCGCAAACCCTGAACTTCCAGGCCGAGGTGAAGCAGCTGCTGCACCTCATGATCCATTCGCTTTACTCGAATCGGGAGATCTTCCTCCGCGAACTGGTCTCGAATGCATCCGATGCCTGTGACAAGCTGCGTTTCGAAGCCCTTGAGAACGGCGGGCTGTTCGAGAACGACGCCGAGTTGAAGATTCGCGTGGGCCTCGACAAAGCAGCCCGCACCCTGACCATCTCCGATAACGGCATCGGCATGAGCCGTGACGAGGTGGTGACCAACCTGGGTACCATTGCCAAGTCCGGCACCAAGGAGTTCTTCGGCAAGCTGACCGGAGACCAGAAGAAGGATGCCCACCTGATCGGCCAGTTCGGGGTCGGTTTCTATTCCGCCTTCATCGTTGCCGACAAGGTCACCGTGCGTACTCGCCGGGCTGGCCTTGCCACCACCGAAGGCGTGCGTTGGGAATGCTCCATGACCGGCGACACCGCCGGTGAGTACACGGTCGAGCCCATCGAGAAGGCCGATCGGGGCACCGAGATCACCCTGCATCTGCGTGAGGACCAGGACGATCTGCTATCCAGCTGGAAGCTGCGCTCCATCATCCAGAAGTATTCCGATCACATTCTCCAGCCCATCGTGATGAAGAAGGAGCAATGGGACGAGGAGAAGAAGGAGCAGGTGGTCACCGACGAGGATGAAACCGTCAACAAGGCCAATGCCCTGTGGGCCCGTTCCAAGTCGGAAGTGAGTGACGAGGAATACACCGAGTTCTACAAGCATGTCGGCCACGACTACGAGCCGCCGCTCGCGTGGACCCACAGCAAGGTGGAAGGCCGTCACGAGTACACCCAGTTGCTGTACGTGCCCGGCCACGCCCCCTTCGACATGTGGGACCGTCAGGCTCGCCATGGGGTGAAGCTTTATGTGCGCCGCGTCTTCATCATGGACGACGCCGAGAAGCTGATGCCCCTGTACCTGCGGTTCGTGCGCGGGGTGGTGGATTCCAATGACCTGCCGCTCAATGTCTCCCGCGAGATTCTTCAGGAGTCCAAGGACATTGACACCCTGCGCGCCGGTTGTACCAAGAAGGTCCTGGGTCTGCTCGAAGACCTCGCCGAGAACCAGAAGGATAAGTACGTCACCTTCTGGAAGGAGTTCGGTCAGGTGCTGAAGGAAGGCGTCGGAGAAGACCACGCCAACAAGGACAAGATCGCCGGCCTGTTGCGCTTTGCCTCCACCCAGGCCGACACCGCCGAGGAAAGCGTCTCCCTGGCCGACTACATCGGTCGGATGAAGGAAGGGCAGGACAAGATCTATTACGTCACTGCCGACAGTTTCAATGCGGCCAAAAACAGCCCTCACCTGGAGATCTTCCGCAAGAAGGGTATCGAGGTGCTGCTCCTCTCCAACCGGGTGGACGAATGGGTGGTTGGCCATTTGACCGAATTCGACGGCAAACCGCTGGCATCCGTTGCCAAGGGCGGGCTTGATCTGGGTTCTCTGGAAGACGAAGCCGAGAAGGCTGCGGTCGAGAAGGAGACCGGCGAGCTGAAGGACATGCTCGACAAGATGAAAGCCAGCCTGGAAGGCAAGGTGAAGGAGGTGCGCGTCACGCATCGCCTCACGGATTCACCCGCCTGCCTCGTTGCCGACGAGCACGATATGGGCATGAACCTCGCTCGCCTGATGAAGGCGGCCGGTCAGAACATGCCCATCTCCAAACCCATCCTCGAGATCAACCCCAGCCACCCGGTGGTGCTGCGGCTGAAGTATGAAGAAGCCCAGTTCGATGATTGGGCCGCCGTGCTCTTTGATCAGGCCCTGCTGGCCGAGGGCGGCACATTGGATGATCCGGCGAGCTTCGTGAAGCGCATCAACCAGTTGATGCTGGCCATGAACGGCAAGTGATCGGCGCTTTCCGGAGCCCCCGGGCTCCGGACGCGGGAAAGCAAGGGGGTGGGCCCGGCAAGGCCTGCCCCCTTGTCGCGTTCAGCGCTGGTAGATCTCGTAGGCGTTGAGCTTGCGGGAAGGCTTGAGAACCCCGGTGGCGGGGTCGTACATAGACGGCGCCTTGCGCGGCATCATCGAGCTGGTGGCCGAGCGGTTCACATACCCGTCCGTTGCTGCGTTGAGCGTGTTGGTGCGTGCGTTATAGGCGGACTTGGCACGGCCGGTGCCCGCGTAGGCGCGTTTCTTTCCACTTCCGGGCACACCGGTACAGCTGTAAATGTTCCCGTTGCGATTCTGCTGTGTGGCCATATCGCCAAACACATGGATGCGCCCCGACGGGTCGCGGCGAGTGCTGGCGATATCGTTGTCGGCCTGGCTTTGGGTCGGGCACAGGGTAGACGAGGGGCGACGAAGGTTCTCCGGGCGGATACCCGCCTGACCAGGCGAACGGAGCGTGCCGAAAGGCGTTCCTGCGCGCGTCTGCTGGCCTGGATCGGCCGCGTTGGCGGTGGGGGAGAGCAGGCTAACGAGGGAAAGAAGGGATAACAGAAGAACCGGCGTTCTCAAAAGGGACTCCATCTGAATGCTCATGATACCGGGCGCCAAGATACCCCAATCGTTCAGCCGTGACGAGGTAATACGTTGACACCGATCAATGTCCATGAGGCAGATGTTTTCCCTGGGGTTCGAGTCGGATAAAGTATGGGTCCGATTTCACTCCCCGAAACGATTTCCATGGCTGTCGAACTTTTCAACAACGGCAAGCACGCCTGTCTGGCCTTTTATGACCTGGTGGACGAGGAGGCGGATCATGCCGTTCAGTGCAATCAATTCCTGATTGTCGATGGTGATCACGGGGCGTTGATCGACCCGGGTGGCAATATGACCTACAACGGTCTCCTGATGTCCATGCAGCGGTTCTTTCCTTCCCGCGGCCTTGATTTCATCTTCGCCACCCATGCCGACCCGGACATCATCGCATCCCTCAACAAATGGATGGTATCCACCCATTGCAAGGTGATGATTTCCCGACTGTGGACGCGGTTTGTACCCCATTTCACCACCGGCAAGGATTACACCGCGCGCATCCTGGGTATCCCTGACGAGGGCATGAACATTGCCCTCGGCGACAGCAGGATCAAGGCTCTCCCGGCCCACTTCATGCACTCAGAGGGCAACTTCCAGTTCTATGATCCAGTCTCGAAAATCCTCTTCTCGGGCGACATGGGGGCTTCATTGGTCGATCACGATCAGGCAGCCAAGCCGGTATCCGACTTCGACGATCACGTGATCACCATGGCAGGCTTCCATCGCCGCTACATGATCTCCAACAAGATCTGCCGCTTCTGGGTGAACATGGTCCGTCAGCTCGATGTGGAAATGATCGTGCCCCAGCACGGCTGCCGCTTTGAGGGCAAGGCGATGGTCAATCGCTTCCTCGACTGGATTGAGAATCTCCAGTGTGGCGTGGACATCATGACCCAGGAAAACTACCGGGTGCCCTGAGTTCAGTGCTTGCGTGACAGATGCGTGATGGCCCGGGTGAGGCCGTCCAGGGTCAGGGGAAACATCCTTTCCCCGAGTATCTGCCGGATGATGCCGATGGACTGGCGGTAATCCCAGGTGCGTTCAGCCTCGGGGTTGAGCCAGGCCATGGACGGGTAGGCGTCGGCCAGGCGGCGCAGCCACACGGCGCCGGCTTCGGTGTTGCTGTACTCGATGGAACCATTGGGCTGGAGGATTTCGTAGGGGCTCATGGTGGCGTCACCCACGAAGATCAGCTTGTACTCCGGCCCGTACTTGTGGATTACGTCAAGGGTCGGGGTGCGCTCCGAGTGGCGTCGGAAGCTGTCGCGCCAGACGTGGTCATACACGCAGTTGTGGAAGTAGAAGTACTCCATGTGCTTGAACTCGGTCCGGCAAGCCGAGAACAGCTCTTCGCAGACCTTCACGTGGTCGTCCATGGAGCCGCCCACATCGAAGAAGATCAACACCTTCACGGCGTTGTGTCGCTCCGGGCGCATCAGCAGGTCCAGGTAGCCGGCATTGCGGGCGGTGGCCGCGATGGTGCCGTCCAGGTCCAGTTCGTCCGGCGCACCCAGGCGGGCAAAGCGTCGTAGCCGGCGCAAGGCCACCTTGATGTTGCGGGTACCCAGCTCCACGCTGTCGTCAAGATTGCGGTACTCGCGCTGGTCCCACACCTTGACGGCGGTGCGATTGCCGGCCGACTCGCCCCCCACGCGGATGCCTTCCGGGTGATAGCCATTGTTGCCAAAGGGTGAGGTGCCGCCGGTGCCCACCCATTTCGAACCTCCCTGATGACGGCCCTTCTGTTCCTTGAGGCGGTTCCGGAACTCCTCCATCAGCTTGTCCCAGCCCAGTTTTTCCAGCTTTGCCTTCTCCTCCGGTGTCAGATGCTTCTGCATCATGGCCTTCAGCCATTCCTCGGGTAGATCGACCTCGAGGCCGGGAATGGCCTCGATGCCCTTGAAGTACTCGCCAAAGGCCTGGTCGAAGCGGTCGAAATGGGATTCGTCCTTGACCAGGCTGCTGCGCGCCAGGAAGTAGAAATCCTCCATGCTGTGCCCCGCCAGACCGGCCTGTATGGCCTCCAGAAGAGTGAGGAATTCCTTGGTGGAGACCGGCAGTTTGCGGGTCTTCAGATGCAGGAAGAAGTCGATGAGCATGGCCGGATCGGCTCAGCGATTGCGCTGGGCCATGAAAACCAGGCGCTCGAAGAGGTGCATGTCCTGCTCGTTCTTCAGCAGGGCGCCGTGCAGGGGCGGGATGCTGGCTTTCTGATCCGGCGAGCGCAGCGCCTCGACAGGAATCTCTTCGGCCACCAGCAGTTTCAGCCAGTCGATCAGCTCGGAGGTGGAGGGCTTCTTTTTCAGGCCGGGGATGTCACGCAGACCGAAAAACACTTCCAGCGCTTCGGTGAGCAGGGCCTTTTTGATCCCGGGGAAGTGCACATCAACGATGCGCTGCATGGTGTCCCGGTCGGGAAACTTGATGTAGTGGAAGAAGCAGCGGCGCAGGAAGGCGTCGGGCAGCTCCTTCTCGTTGTTGGATGTGATGAAAACGATGGGGCGGTGGCGGGCCTTGACCGTCTCGCGGGTCTCGTACACATGGAACTCCATGCGGTCGAGTTCGCGCAGCAGGTCGTTGGGAAACTCGATGTCGGCCTTGTCGATCTCGTCGATCAGCACCACGGTGGGCACGTCAGCGTCGAAGGCCTGCCACAGGGTGCCCTTGACGATGTAGTTGGAGATGTCCTTGACCTTGTCGTCGCCCAGTTGGGAATCGCGCAGGCGCGACACGGCGTCGTATTCATAAAGCCCCTGCTGGGCTTTGGTGGTGGACTTGATGTGCCATTGCAACAGCGGCATGCCCAGGGCAGCGGCCACCTCTTCGGCCAGCATGGTCTTGCCGGTGCCCGGCTCGCCTTTGATGAGGAGCGGGCGCTGCAGGCGGATGGCGGCGTTGACGGCCAGCATCAGATCCGGGGTGGTGACGTAATTGTCGGAGCCTTCGAAGCGCATCGGGGAATCCTTGTTGGAGGTTAGTCCTGATTATAGCGAGGCAAATTGACGTGCACGGAAGTGGCGTGCCGCCGAGCAGACGGTGTTGGCGTGGATCTCCACCGTGTCGTTGATATTGCGCGCGTAGCCGCCGGCCATGGCAATGGCAATGGGCAGGCCGCGCTGGCGGACTTTGTCGAAAACGAGCTGGTCCCGCTCGGCCAGACCGGCTTTGGTGAGCTTCAGGCGGCCCAGGCGATCGTCCTCGTAGGGGTCGGCACCCGCCAGGTAGATCACCAGGTCGGGCTTTCCCCGGGCAAACACTGGGCCGAGGGCGGCCTGTAGGGCGGTGAGGTAGGTGTCGTCGGTGGTGCCATCGGGCAGTTCCACGTCCAGGTCGCTCGTTTCCTTGTCGAAGGGGTAGTTGCGGGCACCGTGGATGCTGAAGGTGAAGCATTCGGGCCGGTTGGCCAGGATGGCGGCGGTGCCGTTGCCCTGGTGTACGTCGCAGTCGATGATCGCCACTCGCTCGACCCGACCTTCGGCGCGCATTGCGAGGGCGGCGACGGCGGCGTCGTTGAAGACACAGAAGCCCTCACCCCGGTCGCGAAAGGCGTGGTGGGTGCCGCCAGCCAGATTGGCAGCGCAGCCGCCTTCCAGCGCGGCCCGGCAGGCGGCCAGGGTGGCGCCGGCCGAGCGCCGGGAGCGCTCCACCATGGCCTCCGACCAGGGAAAGCCGATGCGCCGGATATCGTTCTTGTCGAGGGTGCCGCGAACAACCCGTTGCACGTAGCCGGCATCGTGGGCCCTCAGCAGCTCCGTATCGCTGGCGGCATCGGGAATATGGAAATCGTCGGCACCGAACAGCCCGGACTCCATCAGGCGCTCACGCAGCCGGGCATATTTTTCCATCGGAAAGCGGTGTCCCTCGGGGAGGGGGAGCACGAAGTGATCGGCGTAGAAAAGTTTCATTCGGTTCAAGCCTGCTTACTGCGGTGGAGCGGGCGCGTTCCCCGCTGCTATCATTTCCCGTCACGGCCGTCGGGGCCGCCTATCGGGACGCATCATGCACCTTCTGGAAAATCTGCGGGCCGATCACGCCGAAATCACCGCCATCCGCCGGGACATCCACGCCCATCCCGAGCTGGCCTTCGAAGAGCACCGCACCGCTGCCCTGGTGGCTGAGCGCCTGCGCGCCCTGGGTATCGAAACCCACACCGGGGTGGGCAAGACCGGTGTCGTGGGCATTCTAAAGGCTGGCAACGGTGGTCGTTCCATCGGCCTGCGTGCCGACATGGATGCGCTGCCGATCCAGGAAAAGAACGATTTCAACCATCATTCCCGTCACCCGGGGCGGATGCACGCCTGCGGCCACGACGGGCACACGGCGATGCTGCTGGGTGCCGCGGCCCATCTGGCCAAACACCCGGATTTCGACGGCACCGTGGTGTTTTTGTTCCAGCCTGCCGAAGAGGGGGAGGGCGGCGCGCCGGCCATGATTGCCGACGGCCTTTTCGAACGCTTTCCCATGGAGGCGGTGTTCGGCCTGCACAACTGGCCCGGTCTGCCCCTCGGCGAGATCGCTGTGCATCGTGGCCCGGTGATGGCCTGTGCCGATCGATTCGATATCGAGATCAAGGGCCACGGCGCCCATGCCGCCATGCCTCACCAGGGCGTCGACCCTGTACTCGCGGGCGCCGCGCTGGTCCAGGCCTTGCAGTCGGTGGTCAGCCGCAACCGCGACCCCCAGGACGCCGCAGTGCTGTCGGTTACCCAGTTCCATGCGGGGGACGCCTACAACGTGATTCCTGACATCGCCCGCATCTGCGGCACGGTGCGGGCCTTCCGGCCTGACGTGGAGGCGATGGTCGAAGACACCATGCAGCGCGTCTGTGCGGGCGTGGGTGCGGCCTTCGGGGCGAACGTGAACTTCGAATATCGACGCGGCTATCCTCCGACCATCAATACGGTTGCCGAGGCCGAGTTCTGCGCCCGGGTGGCCGCGGAGGTGTGCGGTGAAGGGAAGGTGCACATCGATCCGAAGCCGAGCATGGGCGCGGAGGATTTCGCCTACTTTCTTCAGGAGAAACCCGGCTGCTACATCTGGCTTGGCAATGGTCCGGGGGAGGGGGGCTGCACCCTG
>JAEUNV010000042.1 GCA_016790385.1 Zoogloea sp. | reverse complement strand
CAGGTCGAATGAACTCGACCCCCACCATCTTCACGGCATCCACGGTTTCCCCAGCGAAGCCGGCAGATTCAGCTGCAACAGCCGCTTGTCCCGGGAGATCAGCACCAGCACCACCACCGTCGCCAGATAGGGCAAGGCGGCGAGGAACTGGACCGGCAGCGCGATGCCCAGCCCCTGGGCATGGAATTGCAGGATCGTCACACCACCGAACAGCCACGCACCCAGCAGCAGACGCGTGGGGTTCCAGGCGGCGAAGACCACCAGGGCGATGGCGATCCAGCCGCGGCCGGCAACCATGTTCTGCACCCACAGGGGCGTGTACACCGTGGACAGATAGGCCCCGGCGATGCCGGCCATGGCGCCGCCGAACAGGGTGGCGCCGTAGCGGATGGCGATGACCGGGTAACCGATGGCGTGGGCGGCGTCCGGCGCCTCGCCGACCGCCTTGAGGACCAGGCCCAGGCGGGTCTTCTTGAGCACCCACCACACGCCGGCGAAGGTGACGAGGCCCAGGTAGGTCACCGCATCCTGGTGAAAGAAGATGCGGCCGATCACCGGGATGTCCGCCAGACCGGGGATGTCGAGGGGCGGCAGGCCGGGCAGGCTGTAGCTGACGTAGTGCTGGCCGATGAAGGCCGACAGACCGATGCCGAAGATGGTCAGGGCCAGGCCGCAGGCGGCCTGATTGGCGGCCATCGACAGGGACAGGACGGCGAAGATCAGCGCCGCCAGCATGCCGGCCACGGCGCCGGCCGGCAGCCCGGCGAGGGCGCCGCCGTCGGAATGGGCCGCCGCGGCAAAGCCGGCCACGGCGCCGATCAGCATCATGCCTTCGACGCCCAGGTTGATCACGCCGGTGCGCTCGGCCACCAGCTCGCCCAGGCCGGCGAAGATCAGCGGGGTGGCGGCGGCCAGGGTGCCGGCCAGGACGGGTATCAGGTGTTCGATCATGAGGTCTCCTGGAGGGACGGACTCAATGCTGCGAAACGGGCAGCGTCCGGATCGGGACGATGGACGCTGCTCCGCCGAGGTTGTCAGGCATAGGCCGGTTTGGGTCGGGATTTGAGGCGGTAGTCGACAAACACGTCGGCCCCCAGCAGGAAGAACAGCAGCATCCCCTGGAACAGCCCGGTGATGGCCGCCGGCAACTGCAACGCCACCTGGGCGGCTTCACCGCCGAGATAAAGCAGGGCCATCAGCAGGCCGGCCAGGACAATCCCGATGGCGTTGAGGCGGCCCAGATAGGCCACGATGATGGCGGCAAAGCCGTAGCCCGGTGAGATGTTGAGGTTGAGCTGACCCACCGGGCCGGCGACTTCTCCCACCCCGGCCAGCCCGGCGGTGAGGCCCGACAGCACCAGGCTCACCCACACCGTGCGGTTGGCCGAGAAACCCGCGTAACGGGCGGCGGCGGGGGCCAGACCGCCCACGGTGAGCTGGTAGGCCAGAAAGCTGCGCGAGGTGAAGATCCAGAAGGCCACGGAGGCGACGGCGGCGATCAGGATGGCGGCGTTGACCCGCATGCCCTCGAACCAGGGGGCGAACAGGGCCGGGTCGCCAAACATGATGGACTGGGGGAAGTTCATGCCTTCGGGGTCACGCCAGGGGCCGTTCACCATGTAGGACAGGGCGAAGGTGGCCACGTAGGCGAGCATCAGCGTGGTGAGGGTTTCCTGGGCGTTGAAGCGGGTGCGCAGCAGGGCCGGGATGGCCCCCCACAGGGCGCCGCCGATGGCCCCGGCGATGACCATCAGGGGCAGCACCCACCAGGCATCGACCCCGTCGAAGGCGATGGCCACGCCGCCCCCGGCCAGGGCGCCCATGATGAGCTGGCCCTCGGCGCCGATGTTGTAGATGCGCGCCCGAAAGCCGATGGCCAGACCCTGGGCGATGAGGATCAGCGGCCCGGCCTTGACCATCAGCTCGCTCCAGCCGTTGCCCGACGAGAGGGGCTGGACGAAGAACACGCCAAAGGCCTCGACCGGGTTCTTGCCCAGGGACAGGAAGAGCAGGGAGCCGACGGCCAGGGTCAGGCCGATGGCGATGAGGGGCGCCAGCAGGCGCATCTGCGCCGAGGGTGTGGGGCGGGGTTCAAGCAGCGGCATGGGCGGGCTCCCGGGTGTCGGCGGCGGAAAACAGGCCGGACATCTGCATACCGATCTTCTCGGCGTTGGTCTGCGCTTTCGGCACGGCTTCGGACAGGCGCCCTTCGGCCAGCACGGCGATGCGGTCGCAGATCTCAAACAGTTCTTCCAGCTCTTCCGAAATGACCAGGATGGCCACCCCCTCGCGGGACAGGTCGATCAGGGTCTGGCGCAGGAAGGCCGCGGCCCCCACGTCCACGCCCCAGGTCGGCTGGGCGACGACCATGGCAATGGGTTTCTGCATGATCTCCCGGCCGACGATGAACTTTTGCAGGTTGCCGCCGGAGAGGCTGCGCGCCGCTGCGCCGGGCCCGCCGCAGCGCACGTCGAAGCGCTCGATGCAGGTCTTGGCAAACGCCCACGCCGCCTTGGGGCGCAGAAAGCCCTTCTTTACCAGACCCATCCCGTGGGCCGACAGGGTGGCGTTCTCGGCCAGGCTCATGGGGGGCACGGCGCCCCGGCCCAGGCGTTCCTCTGGCACAAAGGTCAGGCCCTGCTTGCGGCGACGGCCGGCATCGAGGTGCCCCACCGGCTTTCCGGACAGGATCACCGTATCGGCGGGGCCGGTGGTTTCTCCCGACAGGGCCGATAGCAGCTCGGCCTGACCATTGCCCGAAATGCCGGCAATCCCCAGGATCTCGCCACGCCGAACTTCGAGGGCGATGTCCTTGAGGCGCGTGCCGAAGGGGTCGTCGGGTTCGTGGGACAGGCCGCGAACTGTCAGGGCCGGTGTGGCTTCGCCGGTGAAGGCCGGCACGTCGCACACCGGCAGCTCACGGCCGATCATCATCCGCGCCAGGCTGGCGGGGGTTTCTTTCGCGGGGGTCGCGGTGCCCGTGACCTTGCCGCCGCGCATCACCGTGGCGCTGTGGCACAGGCTCTGGATCTCGTGCAGCTTGTGGCTGATGTAAAGAATGCTGACCCCTTCCGAGGCCAGTCGGCGCAGGGTTTCAAAGAGCTTCTGCACCGCCTGGGGGGTGAGCACCGAGGTGGGCTCGTCGAGGATCAGAAGCTGGGGTTCCTGAAGCAGGCAGCGCACGATCTCGACCCGCTGGCGCTCGCCCACCGAGAGGCTGTACACCAGCCGGTCCGGGTCGAGGGGCAGACCGTAGCGGGTGGATACCTCTTTGACCCGCGCGGCGAGGCCTTTCAGATCGAAGGGCTCGTCCAGGGCCAGGGCGATGTTCTCGACCACGGTCAGGGTCTCGAACAGGGAAAAGTGCTGGAACACCATGCCGATGCCGAGCCGACGGGCCTCGGAGGGGTTGGCGATGACCACCTCGCGCCCGTTCCACTGGATCTGCCCGGCATCGGCCTGCACCGCGCCGTAGATGATCTTCATCAGGGTGCTCTTGCCGGCACCGTTCTCGCCGAGCACGGCGTGGATCTCGCCGGGGCCGACCTTGAGATAAACGCCATCGTTGGCCACCACGCTGGGGTAGCGTTTGGTGATGCCGGTGAGTTCGAGGCGGGGTGTTCCCTCGGGCGGGCCGCTGAAGGGGGGAGGAGATGTGCTCACGGGCGGGCTCCGGAAAGGAGAAAGGGGGTGATCGCCACCGGTCGAACAGCCCGGGCTACCGCCTGGCGGGCTTCGCGCACCTGGAGCAGTTGGGCGGCAACCGAGGCGGCAATGACCGCCGGCTGCTTGCTGTTGATACCGGGGATGCCGATGGGGCAGGTCATGTCGAGGAGGCGCTGGGGCTCCAGGCCGCGGGCGATGAGGCGGTGCTCGAAGCTGGCCCGCTTGGTGGCCGAGCCGATGAGGCCGAAGTAGGCGAAATCATGGCGGGTGAGGATGGCCTCGCACAGGCTGAAGTCCAGGCTGTGGTCGTGGGTCAGGACGAGGAAACAGCTGCCTGCCGGTGCGTCGTAGATCTCGGTGGCAGGGATGTCGGTCGTGACGGTGAACACCCCTTCGGGGACGGCCTCGGGGAAGATGTCGTCCCGGGTATCCACCCATGTGATCTGGGCGCCCAGGGGGGCGAGACTGCGGACGATGGCCTCACCCACATGCCCGGCGCCGAAGAGCACCACCGGGAAGCGGGTGGTGGCCACCTGCTGCTCGAACTGCCAGTGTCCGCCATCCGACCAGAAATGGGCGGGGTCGCCCTTGCCCGGGTCCTGGTCGACCAGGGACCACAGGCTGCCTTCATCTCCCGACACCAGCCGGCGCTGCAAGGTGTCGCCGCCGGCCACGGCTTCGGCGCGGGTACGCCAGATGGCGGCATCGCGCACATCGATGCGTTCCAGCGCCAGCCACACCACGCCGCCGCAGCATTGCCCCAGGGAGGCACCGAGGGCAAAGCGCATCAGGCGCGGCGCGCCGCCTTCCACCAGCAGTTCCCGGGCGGTGGTGCTGGCCAGCCATTCCAGGTGGCCGCCGCCAATGGTGTCGGCGGTGCTGGCGCGGCCCACCAGCATGGCGGCGCCGGCCTCCCGGGGGGTCGAACCATCGGCCCGCACAACGGTGACGAGCACCGCCGGTTGGCCGGCTTCCAGCCAGTTGGCCAGGGTATGGAGCCAGTCGTTCATGGTGACACCTCCTGCTGCGTTGGCGTGGCCGTGAATCGGGGGGCGGGGGTCATAGCGTGCCTCCGTTGAGTGCCTTGAGGATGGCTTCCGGCGTGGCCGGTGCGTCCAGCCGGGGCCGGGCGCCGGGGCCAAGGGCCGCGGCCACTGCGTCACGCAGGGCGAAGAACACCGAGAAGGCCAGCATCAGCGGCGGTTCGCCCACGGCCTTGGAGCGGTGGATGCTGTCTTCCACGTTGTCGTTGTCGAACAGGGCCACCCGGAAATCCCGCGGCAGGTCGGAGACGGCCGGGATCTTGTAGGTGGAGGGGGCGTGGGTGGCGAGGCGGCCGTCGTCGGTATAAACCAGCTCCTCGGTGGTGAGCCAGCCCATGCCCTGGATGAAGCCGCCTTCGATCTGGCCGATGTCCAGGGCCGGATTGATGGAGCGGCCCACGTCGTGGAGGATGTCCACCCGCAGCACCTTCGATTCGCCGGTCAGGGTGTCGATGGCCACTT
>JAEUNV010000017.1 GCA_016790385.1 Zoogloea sp. | reverse complement strand
GGCATTCAACAACTGTTCGAGGGCCCCCCGTTCGGCCACGGCCGTATCGCGCTCCGCCAGCAGCCTTCGCGACGCCTCACGGCTTTCCTTGAGCTGCCGCTCCAGCTCCTGCACCTGCCGGGTGCTGTCCAGCAGCGCCTCGTGGGACGCTTGCAGGGTAAGCAGGCGCTGGCCCATCTCCACGTAGGCCTGGCCGGATTCGAAGCACTGCAAACGCTTCTGGTACAACGCTGCCTGCTCGACAGCCTCGTCCCGCTCGGCAAGCCCGGCTGTCGCCTCGGCAAGCTGCCGACGCAGCACGGCCACTTCCCGTGTGTGGCTGCGTTTGAGTTCCGCATTCTCGGCTGCAAGATGGGTCAGGCGCCGGGCGTCGGCAGCCTGCCCGGCCCCCACCTGGTGGGAGAGCATGTGGATGTCGGTATACGCGCGCTGACGGGTTTCAGCGGATACGCCCCGGTGGGTGCATACCGCCCACAGGGGGCCGGCCACCTCTCCCCGGTTGCAGCATTCAATCCAATGCCGAAGGAGTTCGGCGTCGCTCTTGAGCTTGCCGAAGCGCTCCACCGCCAGATGGAACTTTCGTTCCAGATGACGCTGGAGGGCTTCGGACACCGGATTACGACTGCGCGCCAGATTGACGGCCGCCACGTGCACTGTGAAGTCATCATCAGACGGACCGGCGAACTGGAAGCGCCGCGCAAAGCGCTGGAGCTCGTCAATGGAGATGCAGGTGCCAATGATGGGACAGTGCAGTTTCTCATCCAGATCCCACAGGCGGGCGCGCCGGACCGCCGACTGGGCACCCGGCCTGGGCAGGTCGATGGTCACGAGAGCATTGGCATATTCGGCACGGAGCAGGGATTGCAGATCACCGCCCTTGGGGTCAGAGGCCAGACACACGGCGATGCTCCTGTTCAGGTTGAGTGAGCCGTTCGCACGCCCGTTCGCACAGATCGCGGACGTCCCGATCGACGGCCGGGCTTTCGGCGAGGCGGGTCAGGAGGTCAACGGCCCGGCGCGCCGACTGGCGACAGCCGGTTTCACCGTGATTGAGGAGTTCGCTGAGAGCGCCGGCCCACAAGCTGGCCGGAACAGGGATGAGGGCGGAAGTCAGTCCGCTGACAGGATCCATGGAGTCATCCGATCTGGGTGATGAGAACGGTTCTCAATTTAGCTCCATGGATTCATTTTGTAAACGAGAATTATTATCGATATGTAAGCAGAAAGCCCTCTTGGCAGGCCGGACGAAGCTTGGCAGATCGAGCAGGGACGTCACGCTGCCGCCGATGACGCCAGTGGCATGGGTAAGCTCACTGAGCTCCCTGTTTCATCCGCCACAAAGAACGGATGTCAAAGCGCAGAAACCGGATCTCTTGCGGACTGTACGGCCGGGTATGAGTCTGAAGCGCCGACTGATTCAACACCGTTCCGCTAGCCGGATCGTGATCGGAAGTTCGGAGCAGTGTTGTAAACGACCGGAGGGCGCGCCCCGGATCTCCGGAACGCGCCCTCTCGGAAAAGCTGAAAAGCGCTTATTACTTGGCGGCGGGTGCAGCCACCGGCGCAGCGACCGCAGCAGCAGCAGCGGGCGCGGCGGCGGGCTTTGCGTGTGCCTTCGCATGTGCCTTGGCATGCGCCTTTGCCTTGTCGGCCTTGGCAGCGGCGCCCTTCTCGACCTTGGCCATTTCGGCCTTCACGGGCTCCGCAGGCTTGGCTGCTTCCACCTTTTTCTCAACAGCAGCGGCTGCCGGGGTCGCTGCGGGGGCGGCTGCCGGCGCCTGGGCGAAGGAAGCGGAAGCGAAGCCGGTGGCGATGGCAAGGGCGATGATCTTGTTCAGCATGGTGTTCTCCTGGACTGTGTGTTTATCAACCGGACCGGCGTGATTGCCAGCCCTTGCAGCGATCAACGCGCCCCGTCTGATCGGGGTTGGCAACGCAGATGTAAGGGCATGTGCGTTTGTAACAGGGCCGGGGAACGATCCTCTGCTTGGGAGGCGCCCTGTCGTGTGCTAGAACCAAGGAATGGTTGTCGAACCGGGCTGCATCACGCCGGTGTCGCCCGTCGCACGGCAACCACCCAAAGGAGAGCCCCATGGACAAGAAAAAATACCTGCGCTGGATGTCGGGCGGTTTGCTGGTGGTGGCGACCACAGCGGCCCAGGCAGACCTGCTGATCTATACCGCCTCCCTCAGCGGCGCTGCCGAAGCGACGCCCAACGCCTCGCCGGGTTTGGGCTCGGCGACCGTCACCATCAACACCGTCAGCCACACCATGCTCATCGACGTCATGTTCGATGCCCTCATGGGGCTCACCACGGCGGCCCATATTCACTGCTGCACGGCGGCCGCGAACACCGGCACGGCCGGCGTGGCCACCGCGGTACCGAACTTCCCGGGCTTTCCGACCGGCGTCAGCGCCGGCAGCTACAACGCCAGCTTCGACCTCACCCTGGCGAGCAGCTGGAACGCAGCCTTCATCACGGCCAAGGGCGGCACCACTGCCGGAGCCGAGGCGGCGCTGCTGGATGGGCTGGACGACGAACTGGCCTATCTCAACATCCACAGCAACCTGTTCCCAGGGGGCGAGATCCGCGGCTTCCTCACCCGCACACTCCCCGAACCAAGCGCCCTCACCCTGCTCGGGCTGGGGCTGGGTGGCCTGCTGGGGTGGCGCCGACGCTGAACGGAAGGGGCGCTCTCCCCCTCACACCTCCGCCGGGTCCACGTCCAGGTGCCAGCGCAGTTCGCGGGGTGGACGAAGCGCCCACAGCTGCCGGCTCCAGTCGGTGAGGAAGGCTTGCAGGGCAGGGCGGGCAGGGGCTTCAACGAGAAGCTGGGCGCGCTCGCGGCGCGCCAGGCGGAGCATGCGCATGGGTACCGGGTCAAACACCTGTACACCGAAGGCCTGGGCCAGGGGTTCGGCCAGGGCACGGGCCGCCTTGAGCCATTCTATGGCGCTGGCCACCTCCGGCGCGGTCGCAAACAGCAGTGCGTTGGCAGCGTAGGGCGGAAAGCGCGCCTGCTTGCGTTCGCCCAACTGCAACGCGGCATAGCGGGCGAAGTCGTGGGCTTGCAGGCAGGTGTACAGGGGGTGATCCGGGTATTGGGTCTGGATCATGACCTCTCCGGGCAGTTCGCCCCGCCCCGCCCGGCCGCCAACCTGCATGAGCTGCTGGAACAGACGCTCGGGGGCACGGAAATCCGCCGCGAAGAGCGATGAATCCGCGTTGAGCACGCCAACGAAGGTAAGCCGGGGAAAGTCGTGGCCCTTGGCCATCATCTGGGTGCCGACGAGGATGTCGGCATCGCCCCTGCCGATCTGATCCAGGAGGGCGTCCCACTGGGCGCGGGTCCGCGCTGCATCCCGGTCCACGCGCAGCACGCGGGCTTCCGGGAAACGCTGCCCCAGGGTTTCCTCCAGGCGCTGGGTGCCACGGCCGAAGGGCTGGATGTCCTGGTCGCCACAGTCGGGGCAGGCCAGGGGAATGCTCGCCTCGTAGCTGCAATGGTGGCAACGCAGGCGCTTGTCCGCCAGGTGCAGCACCATATTGGCGGTGCAGTGGGGGCAGCGGCTCACCCAGCCGCAGGAGGGGCAGGAGAGCACCGGCGCATAGCCCCGGCGATTGAGGAAGACCAGACTCTGCTCGCCCCGTTCAAGGCGCGCCGCAATGGCCCGCAGCAGGTGCTCCGACACCCCGTTCTGCAACTTCTCCCGGCGGATATCCACCGGCCGAACCTTGGGCAGGGTGGCGGCCACCGCACGGCTGGCCAGTTCCACGCGCTGATAGCGGCCGGTGTCGGCGGCATGCCAGCTTTCCAGGGAC
>JAEUNV010000156.1 GCA_016790385.1 Zoogloea sp. | reverse complement strand
GGACATCGGCACGATGTACCTGACCTTCTCCCTGCTGATGTTCTTCGTCGGCGGGGCGATGATCCTGGCGGTGCGGGCCGAGCTCTTCCAGCCCGGCCTGCAGCTGATGAAGCCGGAGTTCTTCAACCAGCTGATCGGCGTACACGCCCTGGTGATGATCTTTGCGGCCCTGATGCCGGCCGCCACGGGCTTTGCCAACTGGATGATCCCGCTGATGATCGGCGCGCCCGACATGGCCCTGCCGCGCCTCAACAACTGGGGCTTCTGGCTGCTGCCGCCGGCCGCGCTGCTGCTCACCATGCCCTTCATCCTGGCGCTGTTCGGCATTGGTGACGGGGCCGTGGCCACGGGCTGGACGCTCTACGCGCCCCTGTCGGTGCAGGGCGGCATCGGGGTGGACTTCGCCATCTTCTCCATCCACATCCTCGGCATCAGCTCCATCATGGGTTCGATCAACATCATCGCCACCCTGCTCAACATGCGGGCCCCCGGCATGACGCTGATGAAGATGCCCCTCTTCTGCTGGGGCTGGCTGGTCACCGCGGTGCTGCTGATCATCACCCTGCCGGTGCTCGCCGGTGGCGTCACCATGCTGCTCACCGACCGCCACTTCGGCACCCACTTTTTTGACGCAGCCGGTGGCGGCGACCCGATCCTGTTCCAGCACCTGTTCTGGTTCTTCGGCCATCCGGAGGTGTACATCCTGCTGCTGCCGGTGTGGGGCCTGATGCCCCACGTGCTCTCCACCTTCACCCGCAAGCCCATCTACGGCCACACCGCCCAGGTGTATGGCTTCATCGCCATCGGCGTGCTGGGCCTCATCGTGTGGGCCCACCACTTCCTGACCGCCGGCCTGCCGGTGCCGGCCCTGCTCTACTTCATGTACAGCACCATGGCCATCTCCCTGCCCCTGGCCGTGCTGTTCTTCTGCTGGATCGCCACCATGTGGCGGGGCGCCATGAGCTTCGAGACGCCCATGCTCTTCGCCATCGGCTTCATTGTGCTGTTCGGCATCGCCGGCCTCACCGGCCTGGTGCTGGCCGACGTGGCCGCCGATGCCCAGTACCACCACAGCTACTTCGTGGTGGCCCACTTCCATTACGCCCTGTTCGCCGGCGGCATCATGGGGGTGATGACCGGCGTGTACTACTGGCTGCCCAAATGGACCGGCCACATGTACAGCGAGCGCCTCGGCAAGCTGCACTTCTGGCTCACGGTGGTCAGCTTCAACCTCACCTTCATGCCCCAGTTCTTCCTCGGTCTGGCTGGCATGCCCCGGCGCATCCCCGACTACGCCCTGCAATTCACCGAGTTCAACGCCATCTCCACCGTCGGCGCCTTCGTTCTCGGTTTGTCGCAACTGCTCTTTGCCTGGAACATCTGGCGCTGCGTGAAGGGCGGCGACAAGGCCACCGACAAGGTCTGGGAAGGCACTACCGGCCTGGAATGGGAACTCAGCTCGCCTCCCCCCTACCATTCCTGGGACACTCAGCCCGTCATCAAGTCCGGCACTTGAGGAGACCCGACATGCATCTCGACGACTCCGATCTCGCCCTGCGTCGTCGTGCCTCCGCCCGCTTTGCCTGGGTGCTGGGGGCCGTCGCCGCCAGCCTGTACATCATCGGCTTCTTCATCCAGCGTTAAGCCTCGCCGTGAACGAAGCCGCCCTGCCCCCACCCCGCAAGCACGGCCGCCTGGTGGTCCGCCTGCTGCTGCTGGCGGTGGCCTTCTTTGCCTTCGGCTTCGCTCTGGTGCCGCTCTACGACACTTTCTGCGAGGCCGTCGGCTTCAACGGCAAGACCCTGCGGGATGCCACCCAGGCCAAGGATCTACCGCCCAGCGCGGTGGATTACGGCCGCACCCTGAGCGTGCAGTTCACCTCCACCCTGATGCCCGGCCTGCCGTGGGAGATCCGCCCCCTGGAGCCGGCCATCGATCTGCATCCGGGCGAGCTGCGCACTACCCGCTTCCTGGTGCGCAACCTGTCCGATCAGACCATCGTCGGTCAGGCCGTGCCTAGCGTGTCGCCCACTGTGGCGGCACGCAGCTTCCAGAAACTTGACTGCTTCTGCTTCACCCAGCAAACCCTGGCCCCTGGCGAAAGCCGTGAGATGGCCCTGACCTTCGTCGTGGACAGCGGCATCGGCAAAGACATCTCCGAACTGACGCTGGCCTATGCCTTTTTCCCCGCGCCGCCAAAACCGTGATTCAAACCCTTGCCCTCGGGAGCACGCCTTGACCGCCTCGCACGCCTCCGCGCCCCACGCCACGCACTATTACGTTCCACAGCCCAGCCTGTACCCCATCTTCCTGTCGGGGGGCATGTTCCTGCTGGCGCTGGGTTTCATCCTGCTGATGAACAAATTCGCCCCCGGCCCCTGGGTCATGAGCGCCGGGGCGGCGGTGATCATCTTCGTGCTGTTCAAGTGGTTCGGCGCTGTGATCGCCGAAAACCAGCGGGGCGACTACACCGACTGGGAGGACAAATCCTTCCGCCAGGGTATGGTGTGGTTCATCGGCTCCGAAGTGATGTTCTTCGCCGCCTTCTTCGGCGCCCTGTTCTACTGCCGGGTAATCTCGGTGCCGGCCCTCGCCGGCATGGACCCGGCCTTCACCCTGTACGAAGGCTTCACCGCCGCCTGGCCCACCTCCGGCCCCAAGGGCGCCAGCTTCACCCCAATGGGCGCCTGGGGCATTCCCGCCATCAATACGGCGCTGCTGCTCACCTCCGGTGTCACCCTGACCTGGGCCCACTGGGGCCTCATGAAAGGCAAACGCAGCCAGCTCAATCTGGGCCTGATCCTGACGGTGCTCCTCGGCGTGATCTTCCTCGGTTTCCAGGCCTACGAATATCACCACGCCTACACCGAATTGGGCCTGACCATGGGGGCCGGGGTGTATGGCGCCACCTTCTTCATGCTCACAGGCTTCCACGGCTTCCACGTCACCCTGGGCGCCATCATGCTGGCCGTGGTGGCAGGCCGCTGCCTGTCGGGTCACTTTGACGCCAAACGCCACTTCGCCTTCGAAGCCGTGGCGTGGTACTGGCACTTTGTGGATGTGGTGTGGCTCTTGCTGTTCGTCGTGGTGTATTGGCTTTAGGCTCGGACCGCCGGACCTACCCGGCGTAGCCACCCCAGCGCCCGGCCAGCAGAAGGCCGGCAAAAAGCAACAGGGAGAGGGAGATGCGCCAGGTCAGCGCCCGGACAACCCGGTCGCCCTGGCCCTTGTCCCGATAAAGAAAGAGCAGGCCCGAAAAGAGGCTGCCGACGACCAGCAACAGCATGAATACGACGGCCAACTTGAACAGCACAGCGCGTTCCTCCAGATTTTCCAGCCGATTGTGCGCCCGCCTTCAGGCCACCACAAGCGGCCGGCGCTTTCGGCCGTCGGTGTGGGGCGGCGCACTGGCCGTCGTGGTTGCAGCCGGCTGCATCCAGCTGGGCAACTGGCAGCATGCCAAGGCCGACCGCAAGCAGGCCGCCCAGGCCCTGCTTGACCAACGCAGCATTGACGCCCCGGTCAGCCTCGGCGCCACCCCGGTTGACGCCGAAGCCCTGCGCTCCCGCCCGGTGGTGGTGCGAGGCCGATTCGACACTGCCCACCAGATCCTGCTCGACAACCGCATCCACCGGGAGCAAGCCGGCTACCACGTCATCACGCCGCTGCACATCGAAGGCAGCGACATGCGTGTGCTGATCAATCGGGGCTGGGTCCCTGCCTCCGCCCTGCACAATGACCTCCCGCAGGTGGACACCCCCGTCGGCCCGGTCAACCTGCATGGCACGGCCGTGGTGCCGGGCACCCGCTTCTTCACCCTTGGCAACGAACCATCCGGCGAAGGCTGGCAGCCCGTATGGCAGAACCTCGATCTGGCCCGCTTCACCCGGCTGGCACCGTGGCCGCTGCAACCCGTGGTGCTTCAACTGGCCCCCGACGCCCCGGCGGGCTTTGCCCGGGCATGGCCACGCCCCGACGAACGCTTCGAACGCCACCTGTCCTACGCCTGGCAATGGTACGGCTTTGCCGCCTCCGCGCTGTTGATCTGGCTGGCGCTTGGCTGGAGGCGCCACTGATGCGTGCAAACCGCACCCTGGTGCTGGTCCTCGGCCTGCTCCTGCTGCCCTTTGCCGTGGCGGGAACGCTCTATGCGGTGGGCTGGCATCCGGCCGGCACAGGCAATCATGGCGAGCTTCTGTCCCCCCCGCGCGCCCTGCCCCCCCTGTTGGATGCCAAGGGTGAGCCCCTGGCCGGCAGCACCACCCCCCACTGGCGCCTGGTGGTTGCCGGCGCGGGCCCTTGCAACGAAGCCTGCCGCAGATGGATCGTCCTGACACGCCAAGTCCATGTGGCGCTGTACAAACAAATGTCGCGGGTCGAACGCACCTGGCTGACCGACCAGGCCAGACCCGATGACGCCGCGCTCCTAACCCTCCAGCCCGACCTGCGCACCGCCGTCGCCGCCGATTCCGAATCCCGCGCTGCCTTTGATCTGCAAAGCAGCGGGCACCGGGTTTACGTGGTCGACCCCGAGGACCGAATCATCCTGCGCTATGCCCCGGATGCCGACCCCCGCGGCATCCTGAAAGACATGGAACGCCTGCTGCGCTATGCGTGGGCAGGCTGACACAACGTACCGCCCGCCTTTTCCGGAGACCCCGATGCCGACGCTCCTGCACAACACCACCGCCGCCACGCCACTTGGCCTGCGTCTGGCGGCCTTTGCCACCCAGTGCAAACCGCGGGTCAACAGCCTGATCGTGTTTACCGCGATGATCGGCATGTTCCTTGCCGTTCCGGGCTGGCCGCCCGCCGGGCGGATGCTCGCCGCCACCATCGGCATCGCCCTGGTGGCAGGTGCGGCGGCGGCCATCAACTGTCTGGTCGAACGCACGATCGACGCCCGCATGGCCCGCACCCGCGGCCGCGCCCTGCCTCTCGGACTGATCACCCCTACCGAAACCCTTACCCTTGCCTGCCTTACCGGCGGAGCCGGCCTGTGGCTGCTGCATGTGGCGGTCAACCCCCTGACCATGTGGCTGACCCTGGCCACCTTCCTCGGCTACGCCATCGTCTACACGCTGGTCCTCAAGCCCGCCACGCCCATGAACATCGTCATCGGCGGGGCCTCGGGGGCCATGCCACCGGTGCTCGGCTGGGCCGCCATGACCGACACCATCGGATTGCCGGCCCTGGCCCTGTTCCTCATCATCTTCCTGTGGACCCCGCCCCACTTCTGGGCCCTGGCCTGCTACCGCCGCGAGGAATACGCCCGCGCCGGCCTGCCCATGCTGCCGGTGAGCCACGGCGTGCCGCTCACCTGCCTGCACATCCTGCTCTACACCGTACTGCTCGCCGCCGTCTCCTACCTGCCGTGCACCCTGGGCCTGTCGGGCGCCGTGTATGCAGCCCTGGTCACCGTGCTCAACCTCGGCTACCTGCGGGAGGCCTGGGTGCTGTGGCGTGACTATTCCGACGCCCGCGCCCGCCGCGCCTTCCGCTACTCCCTGATCTACCTCACCGGCCTGTTCGCGGCCCTGTTCCTGGACCGCCTGGCATGAACGGCAGCTACCGTCGGCTGGCCCTGGCCGCGCTGCTCCTGGCGCTGGTGGTCGTGTCCCTGGGTGCCTACGTGCGCCTCTCCGATGCCGGCCTGGGGTGCCCGGACTGGCCCGGATGCTATGGCAAGCTGGTGGGTGTCCCCGACCAGGCCCACGAGATCAAGGCCGCAGAAGCCAGCTTCGGAAAGCCGGTGGAAGCCCCCAAGGCCTGGAAGGAGATGATTCACCGCTACGCCGCGGGCTTGCTGGGCCTCGCCATCCTGGCCCTTGCCACTATGGCCTGGCGTCAGCGGCAGCGCCGCAAACCGTGGCTGGAGCTCTTGTTGCTGGCGGTGGTCGCCGGTCAGGCCTTGCTGGGCATGCTCACCGTCACCCGCCTGCTCAAGCCGGTCATTGTCACCAGCCACCTGCTGGGCGGCATGAGCACCCTGGCCCTGCTGGCGGTGCTGGTCCTGCGTGACCAGGGCACCCGCCGTGCGCCACCGAAAGCCCTGCCGGGCGGCCTGAAGGTACTCGGGGCGGTAGCGCTACTCGCCGTCTTCGTCCAGATCGCGCTAGGCGGCTGGGTCAGCAGCAACTACGCCGCCGCCATCTGCGCCGACTTTCCCACCTGCCAGGGCCGCTGGTGGCCGGAAATGGACACCCACCACGCCTTCACCCTCGATCGCGAGCTCGGCGCCACCGCCAGTGGCGCCCTGCTCTCCGGCGCCGCGCTGACCGCCATCCATTGGGCTCACCGCCTCGGCGCCACCATGGTGCTGCTGCTGGCGGGGGGTTTCGGCCTGCGCCTGCTGGCCCGGGGGGAAACCCGAATCCACGGGCAATGGCTGCTCGCAGCCCTGCTGCTCCAGCTCGGCCTGGGCATTGCCAACATACTGCTGCAACTGCCCCTGCCCCTTGCCGTTGCCCACAACACCGGCGCCGCCTTATTGCTGGTTACGACGCTGGCCGCCACAGTGCGGGTCTTCCAACGCAGTGAAGTCCGCCACCGATACACGATGGCAGGCTTCACGAGGCAATTCCAGACCGTCCGCTAGACGGTCTGCCGAGGGCGGCCAGTAGCTTGCCGTGGATACCGCCAAAACCCCCATTGCTCATCACCAGGATGCGATCCCCCTCCCTGGCCTCGGCCACGATGGCCGCCACCAGGGCATCCAGATCGTCCTCCACCACTGTCTTTGCGGCGATGGGCTGGAGGGCCGCCCGGGCATCCCAGCCCAGGTTGGCGGCATAGCAGAAGACCTTGTCGGCCTCGGTCAGGCTGGCGGGCAGCTGATCCTTCATCACGCCCAGCTTCATGGTGTTGGAGCGCGGCTCAAGCACAGCCAGAATGCGTGCTTCGCCCACCTGACGGCGCAATCCTTCAACCGTAAGGGTGATGGCCGTGGGATGGTGGGCGAAGTCGTCGTACACCGCCACCCCGCGCACTGTTCCGCGCAGCTCCAGGCGACGCTTCACACCGTCGAAACGGGTCAGGGCATCTAGGGCCACCTCAGGCGTCACGCCCACATGGCGCGCGGCGGCGATGGCCGCCAGGGCATTGGCCCGATTATGGCGACCCGACAGGGGCAGACGCCTGCGACCGATCTCCTTGCCCAGATGACGCACCACCACTTCGTCCTCGGCCGCCCCTTCCGACACCGACCAGCCCGCCGCATCGTTGAACCACTCCAGCTCGGACCAACAGCCGCGCTGGATCACCCGTGGCAGCGTCTCCTCAGCAGCATTGGCGACGATGCGTCCGCTACGCGGAATGATCCGCACCAGGTGGTGAAACTGGGTCTCAATCGCCTCAAGATCAGCGAAGATGTCCGCGTGATCAAACTCCAGGTTGTTCAGGATGACCGTGCGCGGGCGGTAATGCACGAACTTGGAACGCTTGTCACAGAAGGCCGTGTCGTACTCATCGGCCTCGATCACGAAAAAGGGCGTTTCACCCAGGCGCGCAGACACACCGAAATTCTTGGGAACACCGCCCACCAGGAAACCGGGCTTCAGCCCCGCATCTTCAAGGATCCACGCCAGCAGCGAGGTGGTGGTGGTCTTCCCGTGGGTGCCCGCCACCGCCAGCACCCAGCGCCCCTGAAGCACGTTCTCGGCCAGCCACTGAGGTCCGGAGACATAGGGCAATCCCCTGTCGAGAATTTCTTCAAGGAGCGGATTACCCCGGGAAATGGCGTTCCCCACCACGAAGACATCCGGGTTCAGGGCCAATTGATCGGCACCGTAACCTTCAACAAGGCGAATGCCCTGCTCTTCCAGCTGGGTGCTCATGGGCGGATAGACGTTGGCGTCACAGCCCGTCACGGTGTGACCCGCAGCCCGAGCCAACAAGGCGATACCGCCCATGAAAGTGCCACAGATACCGAGAATGTGAATATGCATAGTCCGGAAGGCAGAAACAGTGCCGCAATAGTCGTGTGTAGAATGGGTGGCATTCTAATCGAACGGGAAGCTCCGACCGCCCATGCCGCGCCCTTCCGTTCCCCACCGCAGCAACCTGCGCCGCGAGATTGCCGCCCTGGCCGCCCGCATGATTGCCGAGGATGGGATCACCGACTACGGCTTTGCCAAGCGCAAGGCCGCCCGCCAGTTGGGGGCCGTCAATGCCGACGAGTTGCCCAAAAACGCCGAGATTGAGGCGGAAGTCCGCACCTATCTTGCGGTTTTTCAGGATGAAGAGCACCTGGAGCGCCAGCAGGCCATGCGCATCGCCGCCGCCGAGATCATGCGCGCGCTCGATGCCTTCCGGCCCTATTTGACGGGCGCCGTGCTGGAAGGCACCGCAGGGCGCTACTCCGAGGTGGAGATCGATCTTTTTCCGGAAAGCGCCAAGGAAGTGGAGATCTTCTTCCTCAACCATGACGTGGCCTACGAGCATCGCGAACCCCGTCGTAATCAGCCGGAAGGGCCTGAGGCCATCCTGGTCTTCGACTGGGACGATATCCCCGTCAAGCTGCGCATCTATTCACCCGACGTTGAACGCCTCCACCGACGCGGGGCCCACGGGCCCCGGCAAATGGAACGTGCTCGCCTGTCCGTCGTCGAAGCCCTGATCAACGAAACACCGGCGCCGGCCGAACTCCCGCCATGAAACGTGGAATCAACTTTCTTCTTGTCGTCATCGTTGCCTTTGCAGCCGGCGCCGCAGGCCTTTACGCGGCCCGTCAAAACGCCTCGCAGCCCGTGGCGACGCCCGCCCAGAGTGCCGCACTTGCCAGGCTGACGGCGCTCGACCTTCCCGACACCACTGGCAAGCAGCAGGCCCTCAAGCAGTGGCAGGGCAAGGTGCTGGTGGTGAACTTCTGGGCCACCTGGTGTCCCCCCTGCCGAAAGGAAATTCCGGCCTTCTCCGCCATGAGCCGGAAATATGCGGACAAAGGAGTCCAGTTTGTCGGTATCAGCATCGATACCCCAAAGAATGTGGTGGATTTCCAGGCGGCCCAGGACGTGGCCTACCCGCTGGTGATCGCCTCTCCGTCCGTGATCAGCCTGACAGAAGAACTTGGCAATACCTCCCAGGGCCTGCCCTTCACCATCATCCTCGACCGCAATGGCGGCCTCGGACTGGTCAAGCTCGGCGCGCTTTCAGAAGACGAACTCGACCGCAAACTTGCCGAACTGAGCAAGGGCTGAGAATCAGCCTTGCCCCCCTTGCGGTGGACAAATTGCGTCAAACTACGGCAAACTTGCACCCATGACGCGGAAAAATCGCACCCAGGAAGCCAACGCCGAGGACATCCCGCAGAACCGGATTCTCGTTCTGCATGGCCCCAATCTCAATATGCTCGGCAGTCGGGAACCTGGCATCTACGGGCTCACCACCCTTGCCGACATCCACACAGCGATGGAAAGCCGCGCCCGGGCCGATGGCGTGATGCTGGAGTCCTTCCAGAGCAATCACGAAGGTGAGTTGGTCGACCGGGTGCAGGCCGCCGCCACCGAAGGCGTCAACTTCATCATCATCAATCCGGCCGCGTATACCCACACCAGCGTGGCCCTGCGTGATGCCCTCACGGGTGTCGCCATTCCGTTTGTCGAAGTGCATCTCTCCAACATCCACGCCCGCGAAGCCTTCCGTCACCATTCCTATTTTTCCGACAAGGCTGTCGGGGTGATCTGCGGGCTGGGCGCCCAGGGATATCAACTTGCCCTGGAGTTCGCCCTGGCGCGCCTCCGCGCTGCGCACGACTAAACCAGACTCAGGCAGGCCTCCGACCGGCGGGCCGCCACCTACACAAGGGGAATACTATGGATCTTCGCAAGCTCAAGAAATTGATCGACCTGGTCCAGGAATCCGGCATTTCCGAGCTGGAGGTCACTGAAGGCGAGGAAAAAGTCCGTATCGCCAAGCACATCTCCGGCCCCGCACCGGTCAACTATGTGACCCAGGCCCCTGCCGCTGCGCCGTCTCCCGCCGCACCGGCGGCTGCCGTCGCTGCCGCCGCTGCCGAACCGAGCACACCGGAAGGGCATGTGGTCAAGTCGCCCATGGTTGGCACCTTCTACCGCTCCAGTGCCCCAGGCGGAAAGCCTCTGGTCGAAATCGGCCAGAGCGTATCCGCCGGCGAACCCCTTTGTATCATTGAAGCCATGAAGCTGATGAACGAGATCGAGGCCGACGCCACCGGCGTCATCAAGGCCATCCTGGTCGAGAACGGCGAGCCGGTGGAGTTTGGCGAGCCTCTCTTCATCATCGGCTGAGCCATGCCCATGTTCGAGAAGATCCTCATCGCCAACCGGGGCGAGATTGCTCTCCGGGTGCTGCGAGCCTGCCGTGAGCTGGGCATCAAGACGGTCGCCGTGCACTCCGAACCCGACGCCGAAGCCAAGTATGTGAAGCTCGCCGACGAATCCGTGTGCATCGGCCCGGCTTCCTCCACCCTGAGCTATCTGAACATCCCTGCACTGATCTCCGCAGCCGAGGTCACCGACGCCGAAGCCATCCACCCGGGCTACGGCTTCCTGTCCGAAAACGCCGACTTTGCCGAGCGGGTCGAGCAATCCGGTTTTGTCTTCATCGGCCCGCGTGCCGAAACCATTCGCCTGATGGGTGACAAGGTCTCGGCCAAGGACGCCATGAAGGCAGCCGGAGTGCCCTGCGTGCCCGGCTCCGAAGGCGCCCTGCCGGATGACCCTAAGGAAATCGTCAAGATCGCCCGAGCCATTGGCTACCCGGTGATCATCAAGGCCGCCGGCGGCGGCGGCGGCCGCGGCATGCGCGTGGTGCACACCGAGGCCGCACTGCTCAACGCCGTCACCACCACCCGCTCCGAAGCCGGCGCTTTCTTCGGCAACCCCATGGTGTACATGGAGAAGTTCCTGGAGAACCCGCGCCACGTCGAAATCCAGATTCTCGCCGACCAGCACGGCAACGCCATCCATCTGGGCGAGCGCGACTGCTCCATGCAGCGCCGCCATCAGAAGGTCATCGAGGAAGCACCCGCCCCCGGCATCGAACGCCGACACATCCTGCGCATCGGCGAGCGCTGCGCGGAAGCCTGTCGCAAGATCGGCTACCGCGGTGCCGGCACCTTCGAGTTCCTCTACGAGAATGGCGAGTTCTACTTCATCGAGATGAACACCCGGGTCCAGGTCGAACACCCGGTCACTGAACTCATCACCGGCGTCGACATCGTGCAGGAGCAGATCCGCGTAGCCGCCGGCCAGAAGCTGCGCTACAAGCAGAAGGACATCGAGTTTCGCGGCCACGCCATCGAGTGCCGCATCAACGCCGAAGATCCTTTCAAGTTCACCCCCTGCCCGGGCAAGATCAGCAACTGGCACGTTCCCGGCGGCCCCGGCGTGCGGGTGGATTCCCATGTGTACAACGGCTACACCGTGCCCCAGCACTATGACTCGATGATCGGCAAGCTGATCGCCTACGGGGATACCCGCGACCAGGCCATCCGGCGCATGCGCATCGCGCTGTCCGAAATGCTCGTGGAAGGCATCAAGACCAACATCCCGCTGCACCAGGAGCTGATGCTCGACGCCCGCTTTGTCGAAGGCGGCACCAGCATCCACTACCTGGAGCACAAGCTGGCGGGGCGCAACGAAGTCAGCAAGACTTGATGTGGATCTCGGTCATCCTGCAGGCTGATGCCACCCGCGCCGAGGCACTTTCCGAGGCGCTGATGGAGCACGGCGCCCTGTCGGTCAGCATTGACGATGCCGACGCCGGCACCGAGGCCGAAAAGCCCCAGTTCGGCGAACCGGGCATGTCACCGGCCAGCCTGTGGGATCACAGCCGCGTCGTGGCCCTGTTCGACACCGACACCGACCTCGCCACCGCACTGGCCACGGCCTCGGCGGCGGCGGGCCTCGACGCGGTGCCCACCTTTACCATCGAAGAAGTGGAAGAACAAAACTGGGTGCAACTCACCCAGAGCCAGTTCGATCCGATCCGCATCACCGACCGCCTGTGGATCGTGCCCTCCTGGCACGAATCCCCCGATGCCAACGCCATCAACCTCGTCCTTGATCCGGGTATGGCCTTCGGCACCGGCTCCCACCCGACGACACGGCTATGTCTCGAATGGCTGACCACCGAGATCCAGCCAGGTGTGAGCGTGCTCGATTACGGCTGTGGTTCCGGCATCCTTGCCATCGCCGCCGCCAAGCTGGGGGCCGGTGAGATCACCGGCGTCGACATTGACGAGAAGGCCGTCGAAACCGCCCGCGACAACGCGGCCAACAACCACGTCAGCCTGCATCTTCAGGTTTCCGCCAAGCCCCTCGACGGCACCTTCCAGCGAGTGGTCGCCAACATTCTCACCAATCCATTGAAAATGCTGGCCCCGCTGCTTGCAGCCCGCGTCGCCCCGGGCGGCAAGCTGGCCCTCTCGGGCGTCCTTGAGGCCCAGGCACAGGACGTGATTGAGGCTTATGCCCCGTACATCGCGCTACGGGTGGGCGCCACCCATGAGGGCTGGGTTCGCCTTGAAGGCGACCGGCCGGAGCAGGCAGTGTCATGATCCTGGCGCGCTGCCCGGCGTGCTCCACCACCTTCCGGGTACGCCCCGAGCAATTGCGCGCCCGCCAGGGGCGCGTGCGTTGCGGCCAGTGCAATCATGC
>JAEUNV010000673.1 GCA_016790385.1 Zoogloea sp. | reverse complement strand
CCGGCGGTGGGGCGGTCGGGTGTGTTCAGCTCCCCATAAAACGCGGCCGCGAGTTCGCTGGCGTAGCGATCGGTGACCCGGGTCTGCATGGCGAGCACCTGGGGTATGCCGGCATGGATCAAGGCCTGGGCAAAGCTGACTGACTCACCCGCGGGCGAGCCTCCATGGCAGGTGGCGAGGAAGACCAGGGGCAGGGGGCGTCCGGCGCTGCGCAGGGTATCGGCAAGACGGGCGGCGTCGATGGGCACGGGATTGCCGTCTTCGTCCTCCAGTTCGATCAGCCCCGGGCTTCCGTGGCAAGACAGGTGCAGTACGTGATACGGGTCGCGTTTAAGCGCCGCTGCGATCTGCTGCGGGTGCCCCACTTCGAGGATGCGGACTTCGGCGTTGCCGTGTTCGATGGCGGTTTCCAGGGCGTCGAGAATGCCCTGGAGTTCGTGCTCCAGGTCGAGAACGCTGTTGCGGGTCTTGCTTTCGTCGGGGGCGCCGACGGCGACAAGGATCTTGAGGGGGCCGGCCGAAACGGTTTGCGCAACCGGGGCGGCTCCATCCACCCGCCGCAGGGGCACGACGGCGGGCAGCAGTGCGGGAGCACGCCCGTCGGGTAGGCGCGCGGCCTCGAAGGGCAGGCCCAGCAGGGCGGGGCTGGCGGCGGAGAAACACAGCTCAAGCTCGCCGCCGATGGGGAGGCTGTCCAGGGCGCTGGTGAGGGCGGCGGCAATCGGGTCGGCAAAGAGCACGCGCCCCAGGTCCTGCCCAAGACGCTCCAGTGCTTCGTCGAGGCGTGGGCCGGTGGCATCGGGTGAATCGCGGTAAATGGTCGAAAACCCCCCGTGGAGGAATTCTGCAAAATTGACGGTCACCGTCGGGGGCAGGGTCAGGCCGGTGGCGCGTGCGCATTCTTCGCCGTTGAGCGAGGCCACCACGTCGATACCGCGGCCTCCGCGCGGGCCTGGGTCCGACTCGCGAATGTGCAGCAGAAATCGGTGGAGTGTGCCGGCGGCTGGGGGCTTACCGATGTCTGGCTTGCGCGAGTTGCCGAGGATGGCATCGACGATGGCGTCGATTTCGTTGATGCCGCGTCGGGCACGGGGGCGCAGCAGCGGTGGAAGGGGCGCGGCCGGGTCGATCATCACCGGTATCAGGCGCTTTCCTTCTTCGATCATGCTCAGGGTAAGGGTTGCCACCTCGGCCCAAAACCAATTGCCCTCGTGTTCCTTGCTCGAGAAGAACACCAGGCCAACCTGATTGTGTTCCAGGCCTTCGTTCATGCGGGCAACGATGTCGTCGCCGGGCGCGATCTCCCATCGATCAAACCAGGCGTCGATGCCTTTCTCCCGCAGAAGGGTGGCGAAGGCCTCAACTTCCGGTTTGTCGACGCTCCGGTGACTGCAAAAAACCTTGACCGCCATGCCACGCTCCCCGCCTCGATGACAAGGGGAAGAATAACGCGCCGCGGTGGCGGCTGGCTATGCGGCCGGCTTAACGGTGCCTTAGGTGCCCCGTGGCTGGGTCAGGATCGCCCGATCACCTTCCAGGGCTTCCACCTGGGCCAGGGTGGATACGGGCACGCCCAGCGCCTCGATGTGTTCGCGGCCTTCCTTGAAACGCTTTTCCACCACAAAGCCGGCCCCCAGCACTTCGGCGCCCGCTTCCCGGGCCATGTCGATAAGGGCGGTGGCGGTGCGGCCGTTGGCCAGGAAGTCATCGACGATGACGATGCGCTGGCCCGCCTTGATGTAGCGGGTGGACAGCACCAGACGGGTTTCGCCGCCCTTGGTGGGCGAGGGGATGATGCGGGAGATGGCGGGCGGCTCCACCTGGGGAGAGTATTTCTTGGCATACACCAGGGGCACGTTGAGGGTCTTGGCGACGATCAGGGCCGGGGCGATGCCGCTGGCCTCGGCGGTGAGGATGATGTTGGGCTGAAAGAAGGACAGGCGTCGGGCCAGCTCGTGGGCCAGTTCGAAGATGAAACCGGGCTCGATGCGGTGATTGAGAAAATGGTCGATGCGCAGGATTTCGCCCCGTTCGACGGTGGCT
>JAEUNV010000122.1 GCA_016790385.1 Zoogloea sp. | reverse complement strand
TCGGCGGCTTCGGGGTCGAGATTGACGGCCGCCCGCTCTACGACCGGGACTGGCACGGCCCCCGCACCAAGACCCTGCTCAAGGCCCTGATCGTCCTGGGTGGAAGCAAGGTGGGCAGCGCCCAGCTGGGTGACCTCCTGTGGCCTGAAGCGGAAGGCGACCGGGCCCGCCAGGCCCTCAAGACGGCCCTGTCGCGCCTGCGCCGGGCCGGTCTGCAACCCGGCCAGACCCCGCCGCCACTGTGGATCGCCACCCGCCACGGCCAGATCTCCCTGGTCAGCGGCCTGTGTACGGTGGATGCCATCGTCTTTCAGCACGCCCTCGCCGCCGCGCCACCCGGCAACCCCGCCGCCCTCGACGCGGCCCTGCGCCTGTACCGGGCCGACTTCCTGCCCGCCGATCTGGACGAAGCCTGGATCGTCGCCCACCGGGAACAACTCCGGCGACTCTACCTGGCGCAGGTTCGCGCCCTCGCCGAACAGTGTCTTGAACAGGGAACGACGGGCACCGCCGAACCCCACCTGGAAAGGGCGCTCACCCTGGCGCCGAGCGACGAACGCCATTACGCCCTGCTCATCCGCCTGCAATTGGCGGCGGGCTGCCCTGGTCTCGCCAGCCACACCCGGCAACGGGCTCGCGAGGCCCTCGCGCACAGCGGCTGGACGGCCGCCGGCACGGCTTCGGAGATGCCCTGACGCGCCCGGCCGGCGAAGTCTGTTACCGATTGGTTACCCCGGCGGATGAAAAATGGCGAAAGCATCCGACCACAAGGGGACATCATGAAAGCGCACTCATTCGTCCAGGCCCTGACAGCGGGCGGCCTCGTTGCCACGGCAACGCTGGCCCACGCCGTGCCCGGCCTGACACTCCTGCACCCGCAGCAGGCCCTCAGCCTTCAGGAGGCCTACGCCAACCGGGCCGCCACCATCGGGCTGGGCAACACCCCGGCCATCACCGCCGGGAGCGTTTCCGGCAGCTACAGCCTGCCCGGCATGAGCTTCAACGATGGAGACGCCTTCAACGCCAGTTACAGCCAGACCGTGACCCTCGGCTACTGCCCCCTGTGCTACCAGCACACCTACCCGATGAGCACGTCCTGGGATTTCGGCACGACCACCGAGACCCTCGCCGGCAATTACAACCTGGGTTTCTCCCTGGGCAAGATCACCCTTCCCACCACCACCGTCTATGCCGGCGAAAAGCTGGGCCTCTTCAGTACCGGCGTGGAGTGGACCACGGGCAGCTTCAACAACAGCCAGAACTTCAGCTATTCCACCGCCAGCGCCTTCTCGGCCGACTTTCCGTTTGACGGGCTGGGCACTTTCGCCATGCAGATCGCCCAGTCGCCCACCGCCCTGACGCTCTCGGGCAGCATGCCGACCGTGCCCGGCGTCGGCCTGAGCGGCAACTTCTCAGCCACCCTGGGCGCCGGCACGCCCTTCGATGACGGCTACGCCGAATACGAAAACGGCTATGCCCGGCTGGGCGGAAAAGGCAGCGTAAAGACCACCGGCGGCTCCCTGACCGGGATGGGCAACGGTGAAGCCTACCTGCTCGGCAGTGGCGCCACCGATGCCTGGGCCACGGGCGCCGACCTGATCTCCCTGCTCGGGCAGATCCTGCTACCACCACCGACCAGCGTTGTCGGCGGCGCGCTAACCGCCATCGGCTACATCATGGACCTCAACACCAACTACGGCCTCAAGCTGATGCGCCAGGACTATCTCAACGTCAAGGCCACCAGCACGCCCGTGCTTGTCGTTCCCGAGGACGCGCCCAAGGGCGTGGGGCAGGTCACCCTGGACGGCCATTTCGACTACCACGTGAGCGCCGCATCCTTGTACTACTACGTGCCCGAAATGTCGGTGGTTGCCGACAGCACCTTCACCGACCCGCGCACCCTGCTCTCCATCCACCCCGACATGGCCCTCCGGGTGGC
>JAEUNV010000664.1 GCA_016790385.1 Zoogloea sp. | reverse complement strand
CCCATGGATTGGTCTTCCTGCATGGCGTGAGCGGTGGCGCGCTGGGGGCCAGTGACCTGCTTCCCCGGCTCACGCCCCCGGGTTGGCGGGGCCTTGCCTGGGACATGCCGGGGTATGGCGCCAGCGCGGCGCTTGATCCTTTCGATTTCGAGGCGCTGACCGTATCGCTGCTGGCCATGCTCGATGCCGCCGGCCTGGACCAAGCGGTGCTGGTGGGGCACAGTATGGGCGGCATGGTTGCGCTACAGACCGCCGCGACCTTCCCCAACCGGGTGTCGGGCCTGGTGCTGGCGTGTTGCACGCCGGCCTTCGGCACCAGCAGCGGCGCCCAGCAGCAGGCTTTCCTGGCGCGGCGCCTCGGCCCGCTGGATGAAGGTGCGTCAATGCGCGAGCTGGCGGTGGAGTTGATCCCCGCCATGGTCGGCCCCGGCGGTGACCCCCAGGTGGTGCGCGACGCGGTGGACCTGATGGCAGCCATTCCGCCAGCAAGCTACCGATCCGCCATGCATGCCTTGACATGTTTTGACCAGCGCGCGGCGCTCGGTGCCCTGACCATGCCGGCCCTGGTGGTGGCCGGCACCCACGATGGCGTTTCCCAGCCTGCTGTCCTGCGCCACATGGCTGAACGGATTCCGGCAGCCCGCTATCTTGAACTCGACGCCGGCCACCTGGCCCCGTTCGAAGAGCCTGAAGCTTTCGCCGGCGCGGTGCGGGAGTTCCTCGGCGGGCTGGATCGTGCGCCTGTCACCTTCGTGCTCTAGCGTCCAGCCCTTTACCGAGCCCACTCCGTCATGCAGGAAAGTCCCTTCAAAGGCAAGACCGGTTTCACCCGCGTCTGGAATGCGTTCCACTATTCCATGGCAGGCCTGGCGGCCGCATACCGCAACGAGGATGCTTTCCGCCAGGAGGCCTGGCTGGCGGTGGTGCTCATTCCCTTGGCCCTGTTTCTTCCCGTGGGTGGAGTCGGGAAGGCGCTCATGATCGCCAGCGTGCTGCTGGTGATCATCGTCGAACTGATCAATTCCGCCCTCGAAGCCACCGTCGATCGGATCTCCCTCGATCATCACCACCTGGCCAAGCGGGCCAAGGACATTGGTAGCGCCGCGGTTTTCATCGCCCTGGTCAATGTCGTGGCCGTGTGGGGCCTTGTCCTTTTCGCGTGAGCGCAGCCACCATGAGCACTTCCTCCGGCAAGAAACCCTGCGTCAATTGCACCTGTGCCACCACCGGCTTCTGTCCCCGGGGTGTGGGGGCTAACATTCCGCCGGAACTGGCCGCCCGGCAGGCTCCGGCCAAGCCGCTCACCCCCGGCCAGCAGCGCCGGGAACAGCTCCGCCAGCTGCCGGGCAAGCGCCGCGCGATGCGCTTCTGAGCGCTGCGCTGAGCAGCGCCGGGCACGGCATCCGGCGCCGTGCGGCACAGGCCGAACGGCCGTGAGAGAATCGCGCCCCTTCCATCTCCGGGACCGCCCCATGACTGAATCGACACACGCCATCTCGGGCCTTGTCATCCACCGGTTGATCCGCGCCGCCGAGGGCGCTTCCCGGGTGGAGCTGCGCGCGGCCGCCAACCCCCTTGATGAGCCCGCCGCCCGCCTGATGGAACGGCTGTGCCGGCATTTCGCCGAACGCCCGGGCAAAGGCTATGGCTGGTTCGAGAAGGATGAACACAGCTTTCCCATGTCGCGCCTGGTGCGCGGGCATGCCATCGACGAGAGC